>JADFJT010000010.1 GCA_022566015.1 Pseudomonadota bacterium
AGGATTACCGGACTATTTGGGCTGCCAGATATTATTGCATTACAGGAGGTAGAAAATATTAATGTTCTCAATCAAATATCGAACCAAATCCATGCTCGCCTTGGGATAAAATATAATTCAGTTTTACGGGAGGGAAATGATATTTCAGGCATCGATATTGGTTACCTGCTGCATCCCAGATTTCGCATTGACTCAATTAGTCAATTGTTTAAAAATGATTTGTTAGAATACGACAAAACACCATTATTTTCACGCCCACCGCTTTACCTGCAAGCCTGCATCGGTTCGTCCTGCCTGTCTTTGTTGAACCTGCATTTACGCTCGATGCGCGGCCTGGGACCAGGGCCACAAGGCAAAAGAGTGCAGTTAAAAAGACTCGCTCAGGCTGAGGCCATTAGCCACTGGATCGATAATTTTCAGCGAGCCTGGCCACATAAATCGCTGATGGTTCTGGGTGACTTCAATGCATTAACACCCAGCGATTCATATTTCGATTTGATCGGTACGATACGAGGCGACCCCAACAATTTAAATAAATCGATTGCGGCTAAGGACTGGGTCGAAGATAACTTGATTGATCTGACCAGAAAAATCCCCGCGAAGCGGCGATATTCCTATATCTATCACAAAAAGAAACAGATTCTCGATTACATGCTGGTCAATACCCGATTTAAACCGCAATTACGAAATATCGCATTCAGTCGTATCGATTATCGATTTTCCGATCACGCGGCACTGATTGCAGACTTTACCTGGTGAGCTATTGCAGGGTATGTGCCTGCGCCAAATATTGTTGCGACTGCATTTCAATCAGCCGGCTGGATGTCCTTTCAAATTCAAATGCCAGTCGCTTCCCCTGGTACAATTGTTCTGGCTCGACCGAGGCGCTGCAGATAAAAACTACGTGGTGGTCATAGAGTACGTCAATCAATAATACGAAGCGCCTCGCGACATCGTCGTTTAAACTGTTCATTTCGTGTATTTCGGTCAAAATAAGCGTATTAAACAGGCGGGCCAGTTCCAGGTAATCGTCCTGGCTTCGGGTCGTTTTACACAATTGTTCAAAACTGAACCAGACCGTATCTTCGGCACAGTAATTATATGCCAGGTCACGATCATTAATTTTCAATCGACGCAATTGGGTTTGATACGGAGTGACGTGTTCCGATAGATAACGCTCAATTTGATCTAAAGCTGCCTGCGAATGGGGTGTAGTATATAAGTGAGTTTTCTCGAGGCCCATCAATCTATAATCCTGATCTCCATCGAGATTGGTAACCTTGCAATGCCGACTGATTAAATCGATGGCGGGTAAAAACCGGGCGCGTTGCAACCCATCATAATAGAGACGTTGAGGTGGGCTATTTGAAGTGGTGACGAGTACTACTCCCTGTTCGAAAAGAGCTTCGAGCAATCCCGCCATAATCATTGCATCAGCGATGTCGGTTATTACAAATTCATCGAGGCAAAGAACACTGAATTGGCGCTTCAGATCGCGCGCAATCTTATCCAGTGGATTTTGAATGTTTTCAACGCGCTTCAAAGCGTGATGAATATCATTCATAAACTGATGAAAATGTACTCTCTTTTTCTTTTCAAACGGCAAACACCGGTAAAATATATCCATCAGGAAAGTTTTGCCCCTGCCGACGCCACCCCAAAAATAAAGTCCTCGAACTGGATCCAGCGTTTTATTGGGCAACAGAAGTTTCTGCAACCAATTCCGGGCATTCGTGGATTCACGATGTATTAACGAATCGTGCAAACTATCCAGCATTACTATCGACTTTTTTTGGGCAGCATTCGGGACAAATTCCGACTGCCTCAGGATAATTTCATATTTTTCGGAAGGTTTCATCGCGTTCGCTTGCCTAACTTGTCCATAGCCTGTCCGAATACTACCCAGAAGCTGGATTTGATGTACTGGTGCCGTGTGAATAAATTCAATTATATTGTTTTTTATCAGCCAGTTAAGTGCGTTATTTAAAATGCTTAAACTGTATGCTAATCCTTTCTCGAGAGTAATTTGATTTTATCCGATTTCGTTATATACTTTTTCTTCGATTAGAAGGTATTCAGTTTGTTTTTGCGGCCAACATAAGCTTCAGGATATCCGAACCAATAAACGGTCAAAGGTAGTAAAACGAATCCGCGCTATAGCAAATCTCAAATGCCGATAGATAACAGAGTCATTAATCCTGCGCTGGCGCGACAGCTTTTTGAGAAGAGTGCAAAACTCAAAAGAAAACGCCAGGGCGCACCCGCCGCTATTGAATCTTTTCCCCGCGTAATAAAGACCATTACCGGACTCTGGCGCTATACGGAGGGTCAGAAATACCTCGAGGAATTAATCATGATGGAAGGTGGAAAGCGGCGCGCTGGATTTCCTCTCGAAGCACAGGAAGAATTAATGTTCCTTTATCAGTTACTCCTGGATCAACATCGAATTCTGAGTTTGCGGGGCCAAAAAATTACCCTTAGTCGCCCTCCCGGCACCAAATTCACAATGGGAAACAAGCTATAAATTGCAGCCTCTGATTAAATCTGAGCATAGAAACAACGCCGCTCCTGATTTGTCCCTGCCCTACCCCTTACGTGATTTGCACCTTTTCGAGAGCCCTGTTTCTTCAGTAATGCGTTCAATGCCCAATGACTCAAATGTTTATCGGCGTAATACTGCCAGCCAACGCCAGAAGTTAAGCAAGCTTGCGAGTGAGGCAGCCACATAAGTCCAGGCGGCTACGCGTAAAATAGAGTTTGCACCTGCCCACTGGGATGGTTGCAGATATCCTGACTTTAAAATCGGCATTGCTTTTTTGAAACTCGCATCCAGCTCGACTGGGAGGGTCATTAACTGGATGATCACCGCGAAACCCATGATCAAAAAAGCCCCTATAATGTTGATCAGGGATACAATTGGCACCCTGAAAAGTATCCCGAACATAGGTGCTGAAAACAGCAAAAATGATCCGAGTCGTTGAGCCCAGACGGTAATGTAGGCAAGCCTGGTACGCCACATAAACATCGGTTCAGAAGCTGCATGTTGTAAAGCGTGGCTACACTCGTGCGCGGCTACCGTGATGGCAGTCAGCGTTTTACCTTCGTACTTGTCCCTGGTCAGACGTACCGACCGACTGACAGGATCATAATGATCTCCCAGATCAGATATTTCGACCGTAATCACTTCAAGGTCGAACCGATCCAGTAGATGACGGGCAAATTCGCCACCGCTGCCAGGAAAATTATCCTCGACTTTTTGGTTGTAGCGTTTTAATACCCTCTGCACCCAAAATTGGGGTCCATAGACCAACAACAGGAACAGGCACACGAGCAACAAATAAGGCATTTGGATTCAGGGATAAGTAAAGATAATTTCTATATTTTAACCATTTAATTAATTTTGTATCGACCTTTTGAAATGGGCTCACTCGTTAGTCAGGTATTAAGGAGCCTCTGATTATTAGTTATCCATGTGCTATGGTTTTAATTTGTAACCGTTAATAATTTGTTTTATGAAATCTTAATCAATGAATAATTTTTTTATCATAGGACACCGGGGTGCCAGGGGAGAAAAATTTGAAAATAGCCTGAGTGGTTTTAAGTACGCATTGACACTCGATATCGATGCGATAGAGCTAGATATTCGTCAGCATTCGGGCGAACTCTGGGTAATACACGACCATGAACTGGAACGCCTTACCGGGTCTACGGGCAGGTTTGATGAAGCAATCGATCCATCCAAACTACGCCTGCTTAACAACGAACCCATTCCCCGACTACGCGAGGTGCTGGATTTATTTTGGGGAAAATTACCAGTTAATATCGAAATAAAATCTTTCGACACCGTGTCGCTACTACTGGAATTGCTCGATCAGTACCCTGTTATCGAACAGGATTCCAATTTCCCCTGGATATTGATTTCGTCATTCGATCATAGACAAATACGCGAACTTCGAAATCGTTCCTGCCCCTGGGAACTGGCATTATTAACCGGCGGCATACCAATCAATACCAGGCAATTGATCGATGAGATAAAACCTTTCTCCTGGAATATGAAAGACGAATATGTGGATTATTCTTTCATCGAGCAGATTCAGCGTCAGGGTGTCAGGGTGATGATTTATACGGTTAACAAAATGCATCGGGCGGTTAGTCTCAGAAATGGCGGTATCGACGGGATTTTTACCGATTATCCCTCTAGTCTGGCAAATATCGACTAGACTCGGTCATATCTTCAAAGAATAAATCTAAATACAATCACCTGATCAACCTGGTATTGAGACACTACGCAGATTGCGCACCCTGAGTCAGTTTAGTAATTCCCAACTGCGTAAGCTATCGGATAATTTGGTCGTATATTCGGCACCAAAAAAGGAACGCCTGATAGCCCGCGGCTGCGCCGAGCTTTTCAGTCTGTATCTGCTGGACGGCACGATTACCACAATTGCCGCAGATGGCGTGAGAAAGACAATAGAAAGTCAGGCGGATGGTGAGCTTAATCCTATTGCCCAAATCAGACCCTGTATTTACGACATTGATGCTGCGAGTGAAGTCAAATATATAAAAATTTATACGGATCAATTAACCGAATTTGCGCAGCAGCTCGAACAGAGAGATTCAGACGATATTGACGTATTCACCATCGAACAATCGGCGCAGGAAAACGAACTTACAATCCAGCTATTTCAGGACTTGATGACCGGTAACGTCGCCCTACCCAGCCTGCCCGACGTTGCGCAGCGCATCCAGCAGGCGTTTAGCCAAAAGGCAGTCAATGTAGGTGTATTGGCCAATATTATTCATTCCGATCCTGCGATTACCGCAAAACTGATCATGATTTCGAATAGCGTTTTGTATCGGGGACAAGATCATATCGACACGCTAAACCAGGCGATCGTGCGCCTCGGCCTCGAAACGACGCAAAAGCAGGTGATGACTTATGCGGTGAATGAATTATTTCGCGAAAAGTCTGCAGCGTTGAAAGCGAAAATGCAGAAGCTATGGAAACATAGCCAAAAAGTAGCCTCGTTAAGCCGTATATTAGCTCGAAAGTCTAAACTCTTCGATCCGTCGATGGCTCAACTCGCCGGGTTGATTCATGATCTCGGTGAAATAGCCATATTACAATATGCGCAAGAGCATACGGAAATGTATGACGACGATAATAAGTTACCCCAGGCCATTCGAACGCTGCGCCCACAGATCACCAGCATGTTGTTGCACAAATGGAATTTCAGCGATGAGCTGGTAACCGTCGGAGAAGAGTCAGAAGATTGGTTTCGAAATCCCCCGGACGAAGCGGACCTCTGTGACCTTGTCATGATCGCCCAATTCCATAGTTTCATCGGCACACCAGAAATGAAGAACCTACCACCGATATCCAAACTACCTGCGCTCGCCAAACTGGGGATGGATGAACTGGGTCCCAAAGAGAGCATTGAATTCTTAAAACAGTCCAGGCAGGAAATCGAAGCGATTGAGGCCCTGCTAGTTTAGGAAGGGTCTGATTAATTCCGATTTTCTGAAAATAATAACTTCACCTGGTTAGCCTTGAAAAGGCATAATACCCCCTCTTGCATAAACGTTACATTCTGACTCCATGGTTAACATCGGGCAGTACAACCAGCTCCAAGTGGTTAAAAAAGTCGATTTTGGCTGTTACCTCGACGGTGGTTCGTTTGGAAACATCCTGCTGCCCAAAAAATACGTCGATAAAGACACCAAACCTGGTGACACGATCGACGTTTTTATCTACCTCGACTCGGAAGATCGAATCGTCGCGACTACCCTGAAACCAAAAGCCAGAGTGGGTGAATGCGCCTACCTGAAAGTTGTCCAGACCAACCGGGTCGGCGCGTTTCTGGACTGGGGATTGCCAAAGGACTTGCTGGTTCCGTTCAATGAACAACAAAAACCAATGCAACAAGGTCACTCCTATACCGTATACGTTTATCTCGACCAGCAAAGCGAGCGAATAGCCGCGTCTAGCTGGCTGGAGAATCATCTCGCATCCGACGGTAAGATTTTTAAACCAAAGCAAGCCGTCGAGTTGATGATTTATGCCAGGAGCGACCTGGGTTTCAAAGCCATTGTCGATGGTACACATCTGGGTCAACTCTATGAAAACGAAGTGTTTCGCAAGCTACATTATGGTGAGAAGCTAGCTGGCTATATCAACAACGTCAGAGACGATGGCAGGATTGACCTAAGCCTGTATCAGGCGGCCCATTTGTCCAGAATCGGTCTGGCTGACCAAATTTTAGCCTATCTGAAAGCGAATGATGGAGTATCCAGCCTGACCGACAAAAGCCCTCCCCAGGACATTTACGATACTTTTGGTATCAGCAAGTCGGTCTACAAAAAAACTCTGGGTTTACTCTATAAAAACCGTCAGATCAAAATTGAAAAAGATCGCGTCACCATACTTTAGGCTCTGTTAAAAATTAAATGCAGATTTTTTTGAACAAAATAGCCTTCGTAACCGGTGCTGCTGGCGGCATGGGTTTTCGAATCGCAAGCGATTTAATAAACGCGGGCGCCCGGGTGTTAATGTTCGATATCAAGCCCAGGCCCGAGGATATTCCCGGGAGTTCGGGACAATCGCAATTCGTCCAGGCCGATTTAACCGACGAGCCCGCCGTAGCCGCCGCGGTCAAAAAAGCGGTGGAATTGTTTGGCGGTATCGACTATCTGGCCAATGTAGCGGGGGCTTTATGGTTTAACCGAGATAAATCCGCGCTGGAAATAGATTTGGATGTGTGGGATCAGGTCATGGCAATCAACCTAAAAAGTATGGTACATACAACAAGACACATCGTGCCACATATGCGCGAACGAGGCGGCGGTGCGATGGTGCATTTCTCGTCCACTCAATGTCTGCGTGGCGATACCACACCGCAGGACGCTTACCAGGCCGCCAAGGCTGGCGTGGTGGCGTTTTCAAAATCACTGGCCATCCAGCTAGCTGGCGATAATATTCGTTCTAACGTGATATATCCTGGACCGAGCGAAACGCCCATGCAACAGCGCTGGGAATCCAGCCCCGATGCGCGAGTAGCAACCGCTACGGCAATTCCCCTGGGCAGAGTTGGGACTGTCGAAGATATGTCCAATGCCTGCCTGTTTTTATTGTCCGAGAAAGCCTCATTTATTACCGGCACTGAATTACTGGTAGACGGTGGCTTGCAGGCAAAACCCTAAAACAGTGTGTTCATGGATCTAGACACGTGGCTGGCATTTACCATGGCATCAACAGTTTTGTTGATCATTCTCGGGCCAACAATACTGACAGTCATTAGCTATTCGGTATCGCACGGATATAGCGCCAAAGTACCGCTTATCATCGCAGTGGCACTGGGAGATTCGACCGCACATTAGCGCTTTCTTTGCTCGGTTTAGGCGCACTCATGGCCGAATCTGCATTCTGGTACCAGATGGTTAAATGGGCGGGCGGGCTTTACCTCCTGTTTCTGGGCGCAAGGCTATTAATGGCAGGAGTCAAACTTTCAGGAGTTCAGCAAGATCTTCAAATGACCCCAGGTAGAAGCTGTTTTTTAATACCTATTTGGTGACGGCCCTGAATCCTAAGGGCATCGTTTTCTTCGTCGCATTCTTGCCTCTGTTTATTGATTCGAGTTCAAATGTTATACAACAACTCTGGTTTCTTGCTATAACCTTCGTTGCATTAGCGACATTGAATGCAACCTTGTACGCAATCTTCGCCGGTAAGGCTCGGCGACTACTGTCGTCTCCACAGACACGGCGTAATTTTGACTTTGCAGGCGGCTCCATGCTTTTTTGCAGTAGGAGTATGGGCGTTATCTGCTAAACATACCTGAAGTAAACTGGCCAGTCTCCAATCTTTAGAACCGCTCTCCTGCAACAATAAATACTCGGCATCAAAAAAACCGATTGAAATTCGACAATTTTTAATCAGAATACTGCAAACTTTCTATCGGACAAGAATATGCCGCGTAATTATTTTTCTAAAATATTTAGCCGTTCCCCGTTTACCGCAATGCAGGAACATATGGATATAGTGGAACAGTGTGTACATCTATTAACACCTTTTTTTAAGGCAGTGCTGAACGAAGATCACGCTAAAGCAAAAGAGATTTATAAGGAAATCGGGAAACTCGAAAATAAAGCCGACGCGCTCAAGAAAAAACTACGCCTGCAGATGCCCAAAAGTTTATTTATGCCAGTCGCGCGTCGCGATTTACTCGAACTATTACTGGTTCAGGATAAAGCCGCCAATCAGGCCAGGGATATTACCGGCATCATCGTGGGTCGTAAGATGACCTTCCCCAAAGCTGTTTCCGAACTACTGCCTGATTATGTGAAACGGTGCGAGGAAGCCTGCAAACAGGCAAAAAAAGTTATTAACGAACTCGATGAATTAGTCGAAACTGGATTTGCAGGGATAGAAGTCCAAATTGTCGCATCCATCATTAATGAACTGGACTCAATTGAAAAGGATACCGACAAGATGCAGGTAAAAATCCGCGCCACCCTGATGAAAATAGAAAAGAAATTGCCCCCAGTAGACGTTATTTTTTATTACAAGATAATCGAAAGTATTGGAGAAGTCGCCGATATAGCTCAACGCATCGGTAGTCGAGTCGAAATTTTACTAGCCAAGTAATCTCAGGGCATATTATGGATCACGTAACAATTTATATTATTCTCGCGGGTGCTCTTGGCCTTTTCATGGCCTGGGGTATAGGTGCCAACGACGTTGCGAATGCGATGGGGACCGCAATAGGCTCAAAAGCGTTGACCCTCAAACAAGCGGTGATAATTGCGGCTATATTCGAGTTTTCTGGGGCGTTTCTGGCAGGTGGGCAGGTAACCTCAACCATCCGAAAAGAAATTATAGACAGCTCGGTGTTCGCCGACAGCCCGGAGCTGTTGATTTTTGGCATGCTAGCCTCATTAACCGCAGCCGGCATTTGGTTGTTGATCGCTTCCCGAGCTGGTTGGCCGGTATCGACCACGCATACCATCGTCGGCGCCATCGTCGGATTTGCGGTCGTTGGTCTCGGCATGGAAGCTGTCCATTGGGGCAAGGTCGGGAATATAGTTATGAGCTGGATAATATCCCCAATTATGTCTGGGACCCTGGCGTATTTTCTGTTCCGAAGCGTACAGAAACTGATATTGAATACGGAAAATCCGCTCGCTAATGCGAAAAAATATGTGCCAATTTATATTTTCGCTACCGGCTTCATGATCGCCCTGGTCACTATTTTTAAGGGCCTGAAGCACATCGGACTCGAATTTACCCCCGCACAAAGTTATGGCATCGCAGTTCTTGTCGGCCTGGGTATTACGGGTTGCGGCATGTTTTACATTTCACGACTAAATTTTGACCCCGCCGACGACAAAGACTTCCACTTTGCCAACGTCGAGAAAATATTCAGCGTTTTGATGGTAGTCACTGCCTGTGCGATCGCGTTTGCCCATGGTTCAAATGACGTCGCCAACGCAGTTGGCCCGATGGCTGCAGTTATCAGCATCGCCAACGAGGGTATGGTTACACAAAAATCGGCAATGCCTGCCTGGATTTTACTGGTCGGTGGGATCGGCATAGTATTCGGTCTCGCGACCTATGGCAAAAAGGTCATCGCTACGGTTGGCAGTAATATTACAGAATTAACCCCAAGCCGTGGTTTCGCCTGCCTGCTCGCGGCTTCTACCACGGTAGTTGTCGCTTCGAGTACCGGCCTGCCGATATCAACTACCCATACGCTCGTAGGCGCAGTATTGGGAGTTGGGCTGGCACGGGGTATCGGTGCGCTTAACCTGAGTGTAGTAGGCACCATCTTTATGTCCTGGGTTATCACGCTTCCAGCAGGAGCCCTGTTGTCAATTTTCTTCTTTTTCTTTTTTAAGGGGATTTTCAGTTAAGCTGATTATCAACCAGGGTAACGCGACTGCAAACCTTGGTAAACGTCAGCTTTGAACCCGGCACTTTCGCTATCCAGGCTGATCAATAGTTCGCTAAGGTGTTCGTTATCTTCCCTGCCCTGCCAGATTTTGACGTAACTACCTTCTTTATAGCCATTATCCTGGCGAAAGAAATTCAAGACATTCTTACCGACATACAGGCGGTACAGCTGGTCAAAATCCATTTCAATCAGATGCATCACATTAGCAAACTCGGAAAAGTGCATGGATTTATGCGCGATAGTCGATTGCGCCATCGATTCGATTGCCTCTGGAATATCGGAAATTGACCCTGGATCAGCAAGCTCGCCTAATATACGTACAGCTACTTCGCCATTATCTGCACCGCGCAACAGATAATCGCTCACCGCGAAGTGAAAAATATCAACCAGTTCCAGGCGCACCTGGTCGAGATCAGGTTTCTGGTGTTTCCACCATTTCCAACCGTAGTGATCGAGCATTTCCGCACATTCGGTCCAGATAGCCCGATACCAGGCATTATTCGCCTGACGCCAACCCGGGTTAACGCGAGCATTCATCGCGTCCTGCATTTCCAGCATTATCAAAAGCTTCTTTATCATTTAATTGGCAATCTCAAATTTACCCTGGTAATGACTGCCTGTGACCATTCAAAGCATACCGTATAGCCAGGGTAATAAAAAACTCAAAACAATCCACATCAATAAAACCAACGGCAGACCAACACGCACAAAATCACCATACCTGTAATTGCCAGCATTCATCACCAACAAATTGGTTTGATACGCCATCGGTGTGACAAAACTCATGTTGGCACCAAATATTACCGCGAGTACAAATGGTTCAGCGGGTTGGCCTAACTGCTGTGCTATTCCAATCGCAATCGGAGTGCCGATTACTGCGGCCGCGTTATTCGACACCACATTAGTGAGTATCGCCATCATCAACATCAACCCACTCAGTATCAAAGCTGGCGACAATCCCTGGGTGGCCATAACATAGACCTGGGCCAGGTAATCGGCACCTCCGGTTTCGACCATAGCGGCACCGAGAGCCAGACTCGACACGATAATCAGAATCACCGGGGCGTTTAACGCCTTTGTCGCGTCATACCACTTGAGACATCCGCTGAGTAACATCAGTATTACGCCACAAAGCGCACTGACAGCGATCGATAAAAAGCCAAATGCGGCACTGAGAATAATAAACAACATAATTAAAAGAGCTATTGGTGCCCTCGAAGAAATCGGCAGGTCCGATTTTTCATCGAGTACCAGCAGATTACGACTCGACTTGAGACGCTTGATGCTGCGCACTGCACCCTGTATCAACAGGACGTCACCCGGAAGCAAATTAATATCGTCGATTTTTTCAGTACCCGGCTGATTCGCCCACTTGCTGGATCGGTACAAAGCCAGAACCATGACCTGGTAACGATCGCTAAATCGCGCATTACTCAGGGTCATTCCATCTAGCGTTGACCCTGGTACGACCACAACCTCAGCTATCTGCTGAGTTGAATCGCGTAAGGGATGATCTTCGTCTACAGGTTTGTCATCCGAAAACAAACTAGCCCCGATCAAAGTTTCCAGTTCTTTCAGATGTTCCGGGGTACTCTTCACCTGGATTCGATCGCCGCTGCGTATTATCAGGTCCGGTAAAGCTATCAGGCGGGTATTTTCAGAGCCACGTAATATTTGCTTTACCTCAAGTTCACCGCCAGTCAAAGCGATTACTTCTGACAAACTCTTTTGATTGGCGATGCTTTCATCATGTATACGTAGCTGCGCAGTAAAGTGACGCGGAGACGTACTTGGCAGGCGAGCTTCACGCCGTGGGATCAATCTAGGCGCTATTAGCCACAGGTACATCAACCCGATACCACCAGCGATTACTGCGGGCAGCACGAAGTCGAACATACCAAATTCACGCAGGCCGAGATCTGCCGCGACCGCAATTACCAGTAAATTGGTCGAGGTTCCAATACTAGTCGCCATACCGCCAATAGAAGTGGCAAATGCAACTGGCATTAATAGATGCGAAGCTGGCGTAGTTGTTTTTAACGATACGCTTATTAGTATCGGCAATAACAACACCACTATCGGCGTATTGTTCACGAAGGCGCTGAGTACTGCGGCGATTATCAGCGTTGCAAGAAACGTCGATACTGGATACTTCGACCATTTGAGCGCAAGTAAGCGGCCAATAGGCTCGAGAGCACCCGTTCGTACCAGGGCCCGACCCGCTATCATCAGAGCGCAAACTGCGATCAGTGCCTGATGTCCAAAACCGCTGAAAAACCGGGTCGCACGGAGTGGTCCTGACTCACCAACATAGGGAAACAGTTCAAAAAATACCGCAAGAAAAACAAGAATTATTAAACTCGACGACGCGAGCGGTATTCGCTCACTGGCAAATAGCACTAATGCGATCACGACCAGTGCCATTACCACGAGCGCATGGAATCCTGGATCGGCAACCATGTGATGGATATCCTGTTAGAGAATCGCTAAATTGTAGCAAATATTGAGAATTGTGCCGTTATTCCCTACTACAAATAACGTAAACCCCGGCGCGTGGTCACCTTAAATTCGTGGAATTATCACCTGGAGCAACGATTCCCGAACTAACAGGTATCGCTTCAGGATTTTGCAGGATCAGCTTCCGCCCTGGATACAACCTGTCCCAAAAAATGTTTCATATTAATCGGCCCCAGCAAATCGGCGAAGCAGTTCGGCAACCGGATAATTATGACAAAATAGCGCCTAAGTATTGTATAGGCCCTGACTATTGCGCCCGATTGATTTTCCGTGCCAGGTGCCGGCGTTCGAGTTTGAATACTAGTCTACTCAGGGCGCATATGTGGGAACAGGATAACATCGCGAATACTGGGTGAATCGGTTAATAACATCACCAACCGGTCTATTCCAATTCCCTCTCCGGCGGTCGGTGGCATACCATATTCGAGCGCACGAATATAATCAGCATCGTAATGCATCGCTTCATCATCACCTGACTCTTTTTCTTCAACCTGCCGCCTGAAGCGTTCGGCCTGATCTTCGGGATCGTTAAGTTCGGAGAACCCGTTTGCAATTTCTCGACCAGCGACGAATAATTCAAATCGATCGGCGATGAAGGGATTATCATCATTGCGCCTTGATAGCGGCGACACTTCGGTGGGGTAGGCGGTGACAAAAGTGGGCTGCAGTAAATGATGTTCAACGGTTTCGTCGAATATTTCGATCTGGATTCTGCCCGCTCCCCAACTCGGTTCGACCTGAATACCCAGATCGGAGGCGGCTTTTCGACAGTATTTCTGGTCTTCCAGGTTAGCCGAATCAAGCGAAGGATTGAACTTCAGTATCGCATCGGCCACGCTAATACGGTCGAAAATCCGACCAAAATCAAGTTGATCACCCTGATAGGTAACTATGGATCCACCGAGTACCGACTGCGCCAGCTTGCGCAACATATCTTCAGTCAAATCCATAAATTGTTCGTAGTCTGCATAAGCCTGATAAAATTCAAGCATCGTAAATTCAGGGTTATGTCGGGTCGATAATCCTTCGTTACGAAAATTTCGATTGATTTCAAATACCTGTTCGATTCCACCAATCACGAGTCTTTTCAGGTATAACTCGGGTGCGACGCGTAGATATAGGTCCATATCAAGGGCGTTATGGTGCGTAATAAAAGGCTTCGCACTAGCGCCTCCGGGAATTACTTGCATCATCGGCGTTTCTACTTCGATGAAACCAGCATCGGACAGGTACTGGCGAATAAAGCTGATCACCTGGCTGCGCACGGTAAATACACGACGCGAATCTTCATTCATGATTAAGTCGATATATCTTTGCCGATATTTTTGTTCCTGGTCGGTTAAACCATGAAATTTTTCTGGCAATGGACGTAGTGATTTGGTGAGCAGTTCCAGAGTCTTCACCTTGATCGTTAATTCTCCCGTTTTGGTCTTGAATAATTCTCCGGTGACACCGAAAATATCGCCGATATCGCTGTGCCTGAAAGCATCGTACAGTTCCTCTCCTAGCGCATCGCGCTGGACAAAAATCTGAATGGTCGCCTTCATATCCTGTAATTGCGCGAACGATGCTTTGCCCATTACCCGCTTAAACATCATGCGTCCTGCGAGCCTGACCTTGATTGCTTTCTGTGCCAGTTGCTCTCGCGAGAGGCTCGCGTAGGCCTCGATTAAATCACCTGAAAAATCGTCTCGCCTGAAATGATTAGGATACGCCTGCCCCTGAGTACGCAATTGCGCCAATTTCTCGCGTCGTTGGGCGATATACCGGTTTTCGTCCAAATCCGGCTGATCGACACCTTCGGTATCGCCTGATTGCTGGTTCATTTCAAATTTCCTGTCATTATTGGCTAGAGCCCACTTTTCAAGCTGGCTTCTATAAACTGATCCAGGGCACCATCGAGCACCGCCTGAGTATTGCCAGTTTCTACCCCGGTGCGCAAATCTTTAATGCGCGACTGATCGAGAACATACGACCTAATTTGACTACCCCATCCGATATCGGACTTGGAGTCTTCAATATTTTGAGCCTGTGCGTTTCGCGTCTGTAGCTCTAGCTCGTAAAGCCTGGCCTTAAGCTGCTTCATCGCGGTCGCCTTGTTTTTATGTTGCGAGCGATCATTTTGGCACTGGACTACGACATTGGTCGGCAAATGCGTAATTCTAACCGCCGATTCGGTGCGGTTGACATGTTGCCCTCCGGCACCACTCGCTCGATAGACATCAATACGCAAATCGGATGGATTGATTTCAATATCGATGTCATCGTCTACCTCGGGAGACACAAAGGCTGCTGCAAACGATGTGTGACGACGATTTCCTGAATCGAAAGGCGATTTTCGCACCAAACGGTGCACCCCAGTTTCTGTCCGTAGCCAACCATATGCGTAGGGCCCCTCAAACCGGATCGTAGCACTTTTTATTCCGGCAACATCCCCGTCTGACACTTCGATTAGCTCGGTTTTAAAACCCTTCGCTTCACCCCAACGAAGATACATGCGCAATAACATATTGGCCCAATCCTGTGCTTCAGTTCCACCTGACCCTGACTGGATATCGAGAAATGCGTTACATTCGTCCATTTCTCCAGAAAACATACGACGAAACTCCAGTTCCGCTACCGTTTTTTCCACCTTTTCCAGATCGCGCAGTATTTCTTCAACGGTTGAACTGTCATCTTCCATGACCGCAAGTTCAAGCAACTCACCGGCGTCGCGAACAGACTGGCTACTGGCATCGAGGCCTCCCACAACACTGGCCAGCGCAGCTTTTTCCCGGCCTAATTGCTGGGCTCTTTCCGGATCGTTCCAGATGTTCGGATTTTCAAGCTCTAGCTGGACTTCTTCGAGTTTCTCTTTTTTAAGATCGTAGTCAAAGATACCCCCGTAATAGTCCAATACGTGATTCGAGATCCTCTATATGTTGAGTGATTGGGGCGGTTTCCAAAGTTTGTGCCTATGAATTTAAAGAGATGCAATTTTACCTGATGTTCATACTCATGCAATGGAGATATGGTATATTCGACGGGTTTTACGGAACCCGTTTTCGATCCCATTACCCCGTTCATTAACCCACGATTTTATTCACTCAATAGTGGCGCAAATTTTGAATTATTATGGTAGGATATGCCGCCAATTTTTTCAGCCTTAGAGGTAAAATTAAAAGTGAGTCAAGCAGATAGCGAAATTCAGTTGCAGGTCTGGAAAGACCTTGCCATCAGCAAACAGATTTTGATGGGTGCAGCTACCGATGCCCTTGGGCTCGATGCCGCGTGTAGTACAGGCGAACTGAAAGCTGCTCTGGAAAAAGCTATCCAACGGGCCAAGGAAGCAGATATCGAAATTGTCAAAATTCGCGATCAGGCCGACCAGGAAATAGCCCAAATGAAGGCTCAGGTAAAGGCTAGTAATCAGCGGAGCCAGGAAGTGGATGAAAAAATTACTGTCACAGAAAAAGCCTGCGAAGCGGCTACCAGGCAGTTAACCATCGGCCGAAAAGAAAATGCTGAGGCAGTAAAAAAAGCACGTGCCGAAGTTATCGACAAACAGAACAAACTAAAAGCCATTTCCAAGGCTTTGGCCGACACCCCTGAAAATGTTGTCAAGAAGTTAAAAACACTGAAGAAGCAGAAGTTTGATGAATCGAAACTGCGTTCCCAGACCGAATCCAAATTACAGGTCACGCGTAAAGCAAAGGCCAAGCTAGAAACAGAATTGGAGGTTCAAAAGTCCCTGGTTGAGCAAAGTGCAAAGTTAGTCGAACAAATCCGCGAATTTCATGACCTTTGTAAAAAGCAAAATAAGAAGATTAAGTCCCTAAGCGATGATAAGAAATTGATCGTTAAAATTCCTAAACTGGATGAAGAATTACTCGAGACACTCGAAAAGGCTGTTTCAGGCGACTCCAAATAATTGTTAACAGAGGCCTGTACTTGTCGGGGCCTCCTCTCAGTCATGATGCCACTGGCAGCAGTGGCGGCGCGTCTACCGAGACAAAGGTTTCAGGGAAAAATCCGTTGAAACGGGTAGCAGCCGAGTTGGTATAAGCACCAGCCTGGCCGATTTCGATCCAGTCCCCCTCCTCTGCATCGTCCGGCAAATGAAACGGCGTCGGTAATATATCCAAATTATCGCAGGTAGGGCCGAGCATAATGAAGTCCTGGCTGGTACTGGAGAGACTCCGGTTAGGATTGATCAATCTAGCGGGTAGCTTCATTTTTCCCATGACTGTTTCTGACAGGCTTTGATATATACCATCGTTTATATAAAGTTTATTATCTTTGCGTAATTGAATCTGGGTTAGCAACGTACAGCCACTTGCCACCAGGGCTCGACCTGGTTCACACATCAATACGCAATCCCGGCGTAGTTTAGCCTGTTCAAATGCACGCTCAATCGAGTCGAAATAATCTTCTAGCGGCGGTGGGAAGTCATCCTCATACAGGGCTGGAAAACCCCCACCAACATCTAGGTAATGTACCGGAACATCGGCTTCTGCTATCACATCCAGCGCGGTTTTTACCCCATCTTCGAAGGCTTCTGGTGTACGACACTGCGAGCCGACATGAAATGCTACACCGGTTTGAAATTGAGCTTTGTGCACCTGGCGCAAGAGTTCAGCCGCCTGGTCTGCCGGCACACCAAATTTATCCGAAAGCTGATATTGTGCATCGTGTACCGGCGTGACGATACGTACCAGCACTACGCTACCATCGCCCCCGCCTTTGGTATCAATTATTTTCTCTAATTCTTTTATGTGATCGATAACGTAATGATCCACGTTATATACCTGATCGGCTGTACGAATCGCAGCGCGCGCCTTCACAGGATGCATGAAGTAACAATCTGCCTGTGGAAAATGCTCTCGAATCAGCGCAATTTCAGTCAGCGAGGCGGTATCAAAATGCCGGATACCAGCATCGTATAATATCTGTAGCACTTCTAGATGGGGATTACATTTCACCGCGTACAACACCCTGCCCGGAAACTTGTCCAGAAAAAAACGAGCCTGTCGACTAATTTCTGCCGGACGCAAGCAATATACCGGGTAACCGGGTTTTAACTCCTCGATTACATGCTCTACAGTTTTAAAAGAAGGGATAGCCATCGATGATTTTGCTCCGAGCATGACCCGTGATTCGACAGGAATTGTATTGTGTCACAGCAACGGGCTAAAGAATATCGCGAATGAGTAACTGCAAAGATTCCTTACCACGAAAGCGATTAATGTTTAATTCGTAGTGCATGTGGATTCGGTCAAAAGACTTATCGAGTATCGATGCCGACTGAAAAAATGCAATGGCATCTAGTGTATTTATATTCTCATCCGGGCAATCGAGTGGTTTTACTAGCAGTTTCAAATGCTGCTGACCCAGGACGCGCTGACTCACTACTTCGAATTCCCCGACGAAGCTAGGCGCTGGAAATCTTTGACCCCAGGGGCCTAGATTATCGAGCGTCTGCGCAAACTGCAGGGTGAGATACGGGTGCTCTAGTTCACCGTCACATTCAATAACGGCAGAGAAACAACTCGGATCAGCCAGTTCTTCGATGACCCGATCAAACGCTTCGGCAAACTGGTTGAGCGAAGCGGCCTCCAGGCTAAGCCCAGCCGCCATCGCATGTCCGCCAAATTTGAGTATCATCCCCGGAAAACGCTTGTCCACGCCGTCGAGCATGTCACGTATATGTATCCCCGGAATCGAACGGCCCGAACCTTTCAATGTACCGTCATCTGAGTTTGCAAACACAATACTCGGCCGGTGATACTTTTCCCGAATTTTCGCCGCGACGATTCCGACTATGCCCTCGTGCCACCCCTGCTGGTAAAGCACTATACCAAATTCGTTGTGTAGCTCCTGGTCCTTCAGACTGGCTAACTGCTGCTGGGCTTCATCGGCCATTTGCTGCTGGATGTCCCGGCGATTACGATTGATTTCATCGAGTTGGCCTGCCATCGCACGAGCCTCGACAATATCATCGGTTATCAGGCATTGAACACCGGTAGTCATATCTTCGAGACGGCCAGCCGCATTTATTCTTGGCGCAATCGCAAAACCGACATCTGTACTCGAAATATACTCAAACTTCTTATTCGCGATCTCGATCAAGGCTTTTATACCCGGACCACAATGACCAGCACGGATGCGTCTCAAACCCTCGCTCACCAGGACTCGATTGTTATAATCGAGTGGCACCAGGTCTGCTACCGTTCCAACTGCTACCAGGTCGAGGCAACAGGACAGGTTGGGTTCGACTCGCCGTTTATTGAACCAGCGCCTATTTCTTAGCGTACTTCGCAGGGCCAGCATCAGGTAAAACGCTACCGCAACTCCCGCCAGGTTTTTACCCTGCTTTTCATCGGGCCAGGCATTTTGATTGACAATCACACTGGCGTTAGGAAGTTCGCTGGCCGGTAAATGGTGGTCGGTTACTATGACCTCAATATTTTTTTTTCGTAGCAGCGCAACACCCTCATGGCTGGCGATTCCATTATCGACGGTAATAACGCAATCTGGATTGAGCTCAGCTATCCGCTGCGCAGCCGAGACAGATAATCCATAGCCATCGATAAAACGATCAGGCATTAGAAAATCGGTATTTTGATACCCCAGTAATGCCAATGCCCGGATACAAAGCGCAGTACTGGTAGCACCGTCCACATCGTAGTCACCAAAAATCAGAATCGAGCGATCCTGCAAAATGCATTGGGCCAGCAAATCGGCTGCCTGCTGCAGGTTTCTGATAGCGTCGAGTGGTAATAGATTGCTCAGACTATAGTCTGCTTCGGTCATCGACTGGATATTGCGAGCAGCCAGTATGCGCCGACATACCGGGTTTAGACTGCCATCCTGGGGCAAATTTGAATCGGGTATTGGCCGAACAATATAGGCATTAGTAGTCAAGAGTCATTCGTCAGGAAAGTGATGCAAATTTATCGTTTTTCTCCAAAACTGGTATAGAGAAATTGGCGTCAGGGAAAAATCGTATTCATAACCAGCCCTAAGTCTCAAAATACTGCGCCGTGATTTAACCAGACGAACCAGAGGTTTAAACAATTGCTGTTCTAAATGGCTCAATAACAGTTTCAAATTTTCATCGCGCACAGATTTCAAGGTTTCAAGAATTGATAATTCGATACACACTTTATGATGACCGTCGTGGTCATCAGCAATATGCTCAATGTCACTATTTAAAATTCCCAGCTTGTCGGCAAACCGCCTTAGTAATTCGTCGTTGGTATACCAGTGGATATTCTTAGTGCGAGGCTCAGGAAGCGGCCCTCCACCCCAACACCACAGACTATTAATCGGCAATAACCCCTTGAGAAGTCGTCCCTGATTAACTTCGTGCGCGTGCATAAACATTTGCATTTCGTTGATTAATTTATACCAGGGCAGTATTTGCTTCGACTGCTGCATATATTGATTCGCTTTTCTACCGATAACAGAAAGATAATGTGGGTAAATATCGGGCACTTTACATTGTTTTAGATGCATCAACCAATACTTATCCGATATCGATTTTATATTACATTCTAGATTAAATAGTTCATTTAAATCATTGATTATTATACTTATATCATTATCTGTATCCTGTGAATTATCGAGCGGCAGAACGATTGCATTGCGCATATCCGGTTTTAGATGAATGGCCTTGCAGAGTAAATAATCGCCATCAATCGATATTGATTTTTCTACAAAGGCCTGTGCCAGAGGTAAGCCCTGTCCCTCCGATAATCCCAGGCTATGTGTAAGTAGGGAATCAAGTTCGAATTGCTTATTTTTTACTCGGATGGCGTAACGTAATATGCAATTGAGTGAAGCCAGGTCCCGTTCCAGAAATGTATTATCGAACTCGTGTAATGGCAGCTTGAAAAGACCCGGTATAATTAGTTCGACGCTCTCTCTCATAGTCGATTAGATTAGTTTGCCTTGCCTTGTAAACTAGTGGTGATTAATTCATTCAAATCGTTAGAAATACCTTTATTCGACAACATCTTTTCAATCTGCTGTTTCATCATCTTGCTCTGGGTCGGAATCAGCTTGCGCCAGTGTAGAAACGGATTTGCCATTCTCGCGGCTATCTGCGGGTTAATGGCGTCGAGTTGCAAGATTTTATCGGCGACAAATTTATAACCGGCACCGTCACTTTGATGAAAGGCACTGGAATTGGCAATTAACGCGCCTAACAAAGACCGCGCCCGGTTGGGGTTTTGCAGGGTATAAGCTTCATGCTCAAACAGCGGAATGATAGTATTTAGCGATCCGCTGGCATAGGACGAAGCCTGGGCGCTGAACCACTTATCGACCACTAGCGCGGTTTCCTGCCATTGCTGATAAAATTTCTCAACAATTAAATTCCTGTAATGATTTTGAAAATGCACAATCGGTAGCAGGCATCCTATCTGGTCGGTCATGTTGTCTGCCGCTTCAAACTGTTGCAGGCACAAATCAAAATACTCTGTTTTGTCCAGCGTCAGCAAATAATTCAGGCAGGTATTTTTCAACCTGCGTTTAGCGATATCTTCAGGTTCACCCCGATACCCAACCTGACTAGAGGCACTTTGATAGTGCCCTTTGAGTAATAGTTCGTACCTGTCGGCTAATGCTCGGCGTACACTCTCGCGCACATTTCGAATCTTGTGTATATCGACTATTTCGATCATTTCGCCCAGATATTTTTCACTCGGCAATACCAGCATTTCAGCCATGAGCTGGATTTCTAACTGTTCGTCACTCAGAATTAACCCGAAGGTATCGATCAGGCCACGCATTTGCTCGGGCCAGCCGTCCGGGGTCATATTGAGCATATTGAGCATAATGCGACTGGCGTATTGCTGGCCTGCCTCCCAGCGGTTGAACGGGTCAGTATCGCAGGACATCAATAACGCCAGATCCTCATCGCTATGATCTGTGTGCAAAATGATCGGGGCCGAATACCCTCGAAAAGCCGAGACTACCGGCAATTCTGCGATATTGTTAAAACGCATCGTTTGCTCAGACTTACGGATATCGACCATCAGTTCTACACGGCCGTCAGCATCTAGCCCGACAGCCTGGCCTTGCTGATCGAACAGCGACAATCGCATCGGTAAATGAAAAGCCTGATTCGGTTTGCCCTGGGTATCGCCCGCATCCTGTTTTATTTTTAGCTCGAGACATTTTTTCTCGGCGTCATACTGTCGATCGATTTCTATCTTCGGCGTTCCCGATTGTTCGTACCAAAGCTGAAACTGATTAAGGTCGATTCCCGATACATCCTGCATTACCTGCCTGAAATCATCGGTAGTGACCGCCTGCCCATCATGACGCTGAAAATACAAATCCATTCCCTTTCGAAAATCCCCACTGCCCAGCAACGTGTGCAACATACGTATCACTTCTGCTCCCTTATTGTAAACCGTGGCTGTGTAGAAGTTATTGATTTCCTGATAGGAAGCCGGTCGCACTGGATGCGCCATCGGACCCGCATCTTCCGGGAATTGGTGATTGCGCAATACCCGTACATCAGAAATTCGCTGGATCGCCCGGGACGTCATGTCAGAGCTGAATTCCTGATCTCTAAACACGGTTAGACCTTCCTTCAGACTAATTTGAAACCAGTCGCGGCAAGTCACGCGATTACCCGTCCAGTTATGAAAGTACTCGTGCCCGATAACCGCTTCTATCGCATGATAATCGTCATCGGTCGCCGTCTGTGGGTTCGCCAGGACGTATTTGGTATTGAATACATTGAGCCCCTTATTCTCCATCGCGCCCATATTAAAGTCATCGACTGCAACGACCATATACAAATCCAGGTCGTACTCGAGTCCAAATGTATCTTCATCCCACTTCATCGCTTTTTGTAGTGACGCTAGCGCATGACCACATTTATCTCGATTATGATGCTCGGTGAAAAATTGAAGCGTGACTGTTTTTCCGGAACTGGTTACGAATTCACCATCGACTCTAGCCAAATCGCCTGCCACCAGAGCAAATAAATAACTCGGTTTAGGAAATGGGTCAGCCCACTCCACCCAATGCCGGCCGCCTATCTGGCCTGAATTAACTCGATTGCCATTGGATAGTAATACTGGGAGCCTGTCCTTATCGCCGATGATTCGAGTCGTAAAAACCGACATCACGTCGGGCCTGTCGATATAATAAGTAATAAACCGAAATCCTTCGGCTTCACACTGCGTGCAGAAATTGCCACTCGATAAATAAAGACCCTCGAGCCGAGTATTAGCCGATGGGTTGATCTCCACTTCGCAGGCCAGCTCAAATTCATCGGGCACCGTATAAATAGTGAGTTGCTCTGCGCCCAGTTTGTATTGATCAGCTTGCAATAGCACACCATCGATACTCAGGCTAAGAAGCCTGAGTTCTATCCCGTCTAGCGTCAGGGACGCGGACCTGTCGGAGCAACATCTCGAGATTTGCAACCGGCTTTTAACGCTAGTCCGCTGCGAATCGAGGCTAAATTCAAGCCTGGTTTCATTAATCGTAAAATTGGGCGGCTTATAGTCACTCAAATACTTACGTTGGTGTTGGTCGGCTTTCATCTATTTCGTTCTTTAGAGATAGTTGCGTGAAGTGTACCTGAAATAATAAACCAGTCTCTAGCTCGTGTAGAACCTTTTTATAATGATCGAACCATCGATTCAAATAAGAACGGCCCGGGGCTTGCGATACCGGGTATTTCGGCTATTATGCGCACATTTTGTACCCACTGGAGTAGTTTTAAAATGGCGATTGAGCGTACTATTTCTATTATCAAGCCTGACGCGGTAGCAAAGAATGTTATCGGCGAAATTTACAACCGCTTTGAAAAGGCTGGTTTGCGCATCGTCGCGGCACGCATGGAGCATTTAAATACAGAAAAGGCAGGTGAATTCTACGCCGTTCACAGGGAACGACCTTTTTACAACGACCTGATCGAATTTATGACATCAGGTCCAATTATGATCCAGGTACTCGAAGGCGAAGATGCGATTAGCAGAAATCGTGAAGTCATGGGTGCTACCAATCCAGCCGAAGCCAGTAGCGGTACCATTCGTGCCGATTTCGCACAGACACTGGACGAAAATGCCGTTCACGGTTCGGATGGCCCCGATACGGCTCAAGCCGAGATCGAATTCTTTTTTGGCAGCGATGGTATTTGCCCCAGGACACGTTAGTGGACTCCAGGGTTTTTCATGGATGGTTCTAGGATATTACAGAGATATAATTGCATTTCAGCACCACCAATGATTTGCCTGGCCATACAAATCAATATTTTCTGCGAATCGATAAATAAGTTATAATTCCCCGAACGGATGGATTAAGTGGCAAATTTCGGCCTTCGGAGAATTCGCATTCCGAGTTAATGAATCACCCCATCGATTAGAAGGTTGCAGGCCGTACGAGCTTATACCGTCTGATCACTATCAGTAGGAAGCTAGCATGAATAACGAATATCAAGACCTGCCCCACCGTACTCTTTCTTCTGGGACTCTTATTACCCAAAAAAAACGCGGCGAGGCGGTAAAATTTAACCTGGAAGACCCGGCTTTTTCGATAATGACCGACTTTAAACATGTTCGCCCATTTTCGACTACGGCTACGGCGACCATAGAAGAAATTAATCAAAAAATGATCGATTGTGGTGTGCGTTTGCTATTTGTTGCCGATAGCTATGATGTATTACTGGGCCTGGTGACCTACAACGATATATTTGGCGAGAAACCGGTGCGCTACCTGCAGGAAAACGGCGGTAAACGCGAGGAAATTAATGCACAGGATATTATGACGCATTTGGAGCATCTGGAAGCGCTTGAAATAGACAAAGTTCTTAAAGCACGAATCGGTGACATTGTCGAGACCATGAAGTTGAGCGGCAGGCAGCATATCCTGGTGGTGGAACGCCAGTCTGACGGACCGCAGGCCCTATCGGGATTATTTTCCTCCACTGAAATTGAAAAGCGATTAAATATGAAAATAGAGCTATCGCCAAGAGCGAACACTTTCGCCGACCTGGAGCGCGCATTGACCTGATTTTGCAGGTTCGAATCCATGCGACCGCCGCTGGGATTGGGGAACTTGCCAGGTCTTCGGTATCAGCAGGAATTCGGGCGCGGATTTTTCCCAGTCGCATGCATCGCTGCTGATAAATAGTTTCATGTCTGCAGGAATCCTGGGCTAGTCATGCAAGCTTCACCTCCCGCCAGAGCACAGGACTGCTGCGCCCAAATTGGCACCAATATGTCCTGTATAGCCGAAATCACTTCCACTGTTCGGGTGGATAAATTCGTGATAATGTCCCGGTGCTTAATTCGAATAATCAATTAACTCGGAGCACTATGTCACTATGAGAATCGAAGACGACAGCAAACTCGATTACAAGGATGTGCTAATCAGGCCCAAGCGAAGCACGCTGGGCAGTCGTAAGGATGTCGATTTGTTTCGAAATTTCAGTTTTCGTAATTATCAATGTGAGGAATCCGGCTCGCATTACCGTGGCATTCCTATCATGGCTTCGAATATGGATGGCGTAGGTACATTCGAAATGGCCGACACATTGGCTCAGCTGGGTTTATTCACCAGCCTGGTGAAGAATTATGAAGTCGAAGCCCTGGTCGATTTTTTCCGCAAAGACGATCCCATTCGATTAGAAAACGTGGCTTATTCGACAGGTATTACAGATCAGGATTTAGAGAAATTTGAGGCCGTATATCAGCAACCTGGAGTACGCCTGAAATACGTTTGCGTCGATGTCGCCAATGGCTATTCCGAACGATTTTCGGCATTTATTAAGCAACTCAGAAAGGCCCATCCCACCATCGTGATTATTGCCGGCAACGTAGTTACCGGAGAAATGACCGAGGAATTGATTCTCGGTGGCGCCGATATCGTCAAGGTTGGCATCGGTCCAGGCAGCGTATGCACCACACGCATACAAACCGGGGTGGGGTTCCCGCAGCTATCTGCGGTAATCGAATGCGCCGATGCGGCGCACGGTCTGGGCGGTCATATAATTGCCGATGGTGGGTGCACTTGCCCGGGCGATTTGGCCAAAGCATTTGCCGCAGGCGCCGACTTTGTCATGCTCGGCGGTATGTTGGCCGGTCACGACGAAGGGGGTGGCGAAGTCATAACCCGATATTTTAAGACCGGCGAAGTAAATCGAACTACCGATGGATGGGAAGAGGTTATCGAAGAACGCAAATTCGTGCAGTTTTACGGCATGAGTTCGGCAGCCGCGAATGAAAAACACTTCGGCGGCTTAAAAGAATATCGATCGTCCGAAGGCCGGGAAATACAGGTTCCTTACCGTGGCGAGATCGCAAACACCATTCAGAACTTACTCGGTGGAATTCGCAGTACCTGCACTTATGCTGGGGCGAAAAAACTCAAGTGGCTGAGCAAATGTACCACATTTGTCAAAACCGGCCAGCAATTTAACTCGGTATTTGCCGACTAGCTAAATTATCAATTACGCTTCCAGGCGTGATATTTGCCTGTCCATTCGAGTAGCCTTTGTGGTGCGTGTGCTCTTTTCCAGTTTCCTGCCGCAAATTTATTGGCTTCTGCGAATGTTGGATAAATGTGGATGGTACCCAATATCTTGTTCATGCCGAGGCCGTGTCGCATTGCCAGTACATACTCAGCAATCAAATCCCCGGCATGTTCGCCGACGATGGTTACCCCGAGGATCTTATCCTTTCCGGGTACCGTTAATACCTTGACGAAGCCATGATCCTCACTATCGACTATCGCCCGATCTAGATCATCAATTCCAAACAGGGTGACTTCGTAGGCAATACTCTGTTCGCGCGCTTCGGTTTCATTCAATCCGACACGGGCAACCTCAGGTTCTGTAAATGTAGCCCAGGGAATCACTGAATAGTCTACTTTGAAGCGCTTAAACGCACCGAACAATGAATTGACTGACGCATACCAGGCCTGATGCGCTCCGACATGGGTGAATTGGTAGGGTCCGGCGACGTCTCCACAGGCGTAGATTGTGGGAATGTTGCTCTGTAAATATTCGTTTACCTTTATGGTCCGATTGGGGTTTAATTCAACGCCAAGTTCTTCCAGGCCAAAACCAGCACTATTGGCATTCCTGCCAACCGCGACAATGAGGGTATCGAACTCGATCTTACTGTCCTCCCCCTCGTGCTCGACGATTAGATAATTCTTACCGTCTTCCTGCAATACGCTCCTGGCCTGGTGGTTGACCAGTACATTTACGCCTTCGTCGATGAGCCTTTGTTTCACCAGATCTGATACTTCCGGGTCTTCACGCAATAATAAACGCGGCATCATTTCGACCTGTGTCACCGAAATTTCCAGTCGACAAAAGGCCTGGGTTAATTCCGAACCGATAGGCCCACCGCCCAAAACAACCAGCTTCTGCGGTTTCTCGCGCAAGTCCCATAAATTTTCAGAGGTATAGAATTTAACCTGCTCGATTCCTTCAATTGGAGGCACGAATGGCCTGGCGCCGGTAGCGACGACAATATTCCTGGCGCTGATGGTTTTGCCATTAACCTCAACCTCCCAGGGAGAAACTATTTTTGCCTCACCCTCGATCACATCGACACCAAGCCCGGTAAAGCGCTCAACCGAATCGTGTGGTTCAATTTTTTTGATCACCTGAGCTACCCTTTGCATGACTTCGGCAAAATCAAAACTGGCATCGGCTTTTTTGATTCCAAATTCCCGACTCCGTTTGATATGCGACATGAATTTAGCCGAACGTATAATCGCCTTGGAAGGAACACAGCCTGTATTCAGGCAGTCACCGCCCATCTTGTGCTTTTCGATCAATGTAACTTTGGCCTTAACCGCAGCGGCGATATAGGATGAGACCAGTCCAGCTGAACCCGCACCAATCACAATCATATTGGTATCGAAATGAGCAGGTTTTTTAAAACCGGCCAGGGCTTTACGATTATTCAACATGGCCAGAATTAATTTGCCGATAAAAGGCAACATTGCCAGTAATACAAAAGAGGAGATTATTTCAACACTGAATATACCCGTGGCCGAATCAATCTGCCCGAGTTGAGTGCCGGCGTTAACATACACCATAGTGCCGGCGAGCATTCCTGATTGACTCACCCAGTAATAAGTCCATAACCGAATCGAACTCAGCCCCATGACCAGATTGATTACAAAAAAAGGAAATGCCGGGACGAGTCGCAATGCAAACAGGTAAAACGCGCCATCTTTTTCTATGCCATCGTTAATCGATTTTAACGACCCACCAAATCGAGCCTGAACCATGTCTCTAAACAGGTAGCGCGATACCAGGAAGGCCAGAGAAGCACCGATTGTACTCGCGAATGAAACCAGTATTAGTGCTGCAACAAAACCAAACACCGCGCCCGCTACCAGCGTGAGTATTGCAGCCCCGGGCAGCGAAACACCGGTCACAACAATGTATAGCAAGAAAAAACTCGCCAGCGCCAATAGTTGATTTTCTGCATAAAAGGCCTTTATGTGGCCTTGCTGAGATTTGATATATTCGAGCGTCAGATATTGCCCAAGGTCTAGTGCAATAAAAACCACTACGATAAGCGCAACCAATCCAATCAGGCCAAGTTTTTTCATCTAGTTACCTCGGGTCTCTCTATTTATTATTTCGTCTTATGACTGGTACCGTCTAATTCGAATCGGTGGTAAAACTGCGTATTTCATTTAGGTTGAATCATGTTTGATGCCTGTCTTTTAGTCGTCACTTTTTTCACATCTTAATAGATATTCGCTCACCCACTCCAGATAGGCATTTTCGGGTCCTTCAAATAAAATTTCCGACGACTTGTTGGCCAGCTGGTAAAGGTACATCGGGTCGTAGTAATCGGTTAAAAGAACCTCGATACCCTGGTGAAAACCTGCATCACTCTGGCTGATAAAAAACTCCTTCAGCGCAGCCTCAAAACACTGTCTCACCTTTCTATACTGAACCCCACCCAGACGTTTCTGGATTCGATCCAGGTTATCCAACACGTATCGACTAAATTCTTTCTCGGCTTTATCGGCAAAGGTCTGTTGAAAGCGTGGCCAGGCTTTTAAGATATAATCTTCGCTAATCAATCGAATGCGTGACTCGATATCGACCTGTAATATCGCCCGGGGAGCCTGCTGCATTTTCTGGTATAGAATTTCTGGCATGCTGATGCGGCCTATTCTTCTACTCTCGTCCTCGACAAATACTGGTTTGACCGGATGCTGGTGGCGACGTTTCAAAAATTCGATGGAAACCCGGTTTTCCCAGTCGATATTGCTCGGTTGACAATCATTTGCTTCACGGCCGAATGCCGAGCCCCTGTGATTGGCGATACCTTCGAAGTCAATATGGCCTGCTATCTTTCGTAACACGCGCGTTTTACCCGAACCCGTCAATCCACTGACTATCACCAGAGGAACACGCATTACACTGGCTTCGAGCTGATCGATGAGAAATCGTCGCATCGCCTTATAACCACCCTTGATTAGCGGAAATTCGACACCTTGTTCCCTAATCCAGCTCTGGGTGGTGCGCGATCTAAGACCACCACGAAAACAATAGAGATAGCCCTGTGGGTTGCTGTGGCAAAATTTCAGCCATTGCTCCATTCTCTGTGCTCGAATTTCTGGCGTGGCCAGTTCCAGACCCAACAGTATCGCTTCGTCCTGGCCGGCCCCTTTATATCGAATACCAATTTGTTCGCGCTGGCTATCGTCGAGCAAAGGATAATTCCTGGCATTGGGGAAAGCACCCCTGACATACTCGACGGGCGCACGTACGTCCATCATAGGTGTGTCATTGAGGAATAATTGCAGGTAATCGTCGGTGTCTGACCTAGCTCGCATTCTTGTATCGAATCTCCCAGCACTTATGGATACCTGGCTTTCGTTTAAAATCCCTGGGTAAGGTGTCAGACGAAATGTCCCGGACGCTAAATTTTGCGCCCGTCGTATCAGCCAGATTAAAGCCTTTGCGATTGGTTGAAAATATCAACAAACCATCTTCGGCTAAAAGGTGCATTGCTCTTTCGATCAAATGCGCGTGGTCGCGTTGAATGTCCAGACTTTGCTGCATTTTTTTGGAATTGGAGAAGGATGGCGGATCGAGAAATATCAGGTCGAATCGTTCTTCAATATCGAATCGAGTTGGATTTTCCAGTAACTCGACCACATCGGCTCTAATAAAACGGTATTTCGATTCATCGGTGAGATGGTTGATTGCATGATTTTCTCTGGCCCAGTTTAAATAGGTAGCTGACAGGTCAATACTCAACACCCGACTTGCCCCACCGAGTGCGGCCTGCACACTCACCGATCCGGTATAGCAAAATAAATTGAGCACTGACTTCCCCTTCGCCGCATCAAATATTCGTTTCCGGGTAATGCGATGATCGAGGAATAGACCAGTATCGAGATAGTCGCTCAGGTTAATCAATAAGGAGGCCGACCCTTCACGCACCTGGAACATTTCCCGCTGGTTATCCAGTTTCTGGTATTGCAGTTTACCCCGTTGCCGAACCCTGGTTTTGCAAAACAGCCTTTCATCATCAATTTCGAATACCTGTTTGACGGCCTGCTTCGCCCATTCAATTCTGGCTTCGGCCTTGTTCGGGTCGATAGATTTCGGTGCCTGGTATTCCTGCAAGTGATACCAGTACATGGAAGGTGTAATTTCACTCTGGAATACGTCGAGTGCAAACGAAAACTCGGGTAAATCGGCATCGTAAACCCGATAACAGCCAATGTCGTTCTTTTTGGCCCAACGCCCCAGATGACGAGCATTTTTATGTAAACGATTGAGCAGTGGTGTGATTGCCTCCGAGTCAGCGTTTTTTATTTCGGTCAATTTAGATTGAGACGATTGCTCGGAGACTATAGGGACATAATCTGCTTCCACACTGGTAATTTCGAAGCTGGCAAGCAAACATTCGATCGGCCCATTTTTCACTGCTTTTTTAAAATACCGCTTTAGACGCAGTCTGTGCAGCAGGTCAGGGTTGGCGGTAATAATATGTAATTTCGCTGGCGCAAAACGACATAGGCCCTTACCCATATCGCTGTAAAGGGCAGCCAGCCCCTGTTTGCTTTGCAGGCGCTCGCCATAGGGTGGATTACAAACGATGATGCCTGGTTTGTTATTTGGTTCGAGTGTCAGTTCGTGTATCGATTGGTGTGAAAACTGGATCATATGCTCTACCCCTGCCCTGGCGGCGTTGGCACGCGCGATCTGTATGGCCTTTACGTCATAATCGCTGGCAAATATAGATGGGCGAACAGCGTGATCAATTTGTTCTTTTGCCTGCACCAGACACTGTTCCCACAGCGGTGCATCGTGCTGGTGCCATTTCAAAAATCCGTAATACTCACGGTTTATCCCCGGCGCCATATTAGCTGCTATCATTGCGGCTTCGATAGCAAACGTGCCTGAACCACACATCGGATCGATGTATCGATGGGTAAGGGCTGTCTCGCCGGTCCAGCCCGCGTGGGCAAGCATTGATGCGGCCAGATGCTCCTTCAACGGGGCCCCGGTATGTTCTCTCCTATATCCACGCAGATGCAAACTGTCTCCCGACAGATCCAGGCTTAAACTGGCCTGATTACGGTGAATATTGACGTGAATACGGACGTCGGGTTGTTTTGTATCAACCATGGGGCGACTATCGAAACGTTCGCGAAATTGATCGACAATAGCGTCTTTGACCCGGAGCGAAACAAAGTGCGTATGATCCAGACTGGAGCGCGACAATGTGGCTGATACCGCCAGACTATTACGCGCATTTAAATGTTCGCTCCAGTCAATATCGTAGATCGCACGGTACAATTGTTCGTCGTCTTCCACCCTGAAGGTTTTCAACTGACAAAAAACACGATTAGCCAGTCGCGAATAGAGACATACCCGATAAGCGCATTCCAGGTCACCAGATACTTCGACACCACCGTAACGCCTGGTTAACTTCGAATCCTGATTTTCCAGAATATGACGTAATTCGTGGAATAGCAGGGTTTCGAACCCTTTATGTCCGATGATAAATAGCGACAGCAGAGGTTTCACTGAAGTAACTGCGTCAATCATTCAATAAGATGGAATCAAAAACGGTATCTGACTACTCTTTTCAGGTTCTAGATCAGCTAGAACACCCGATGAAAATATCGTCGTGGCAGGCGTTAACAGAGTGGATTTAGAGTGAAGGTAGAATGCCATAGACCTGGTAAAATTAAATCATTGCAATAGACGGAAATATACCACTATCCAGCACAATATAGTGCTTAGGTGGCTGGCCGGGCTAATAGTATTCAAAATAGCTGGGAATTAGTGGTAAATAACCCCCGGTCACACCTTCTTATATGAAAATAGTCGCATAAACTGATAAGCTAAATGGACTATAGTTGAAGGTAATTCCAGTCTTACATTAATCCAGATTGAATGAGTCAATCAGATAATAATTCCACAGCTTCGAAAGATACCTTTTCTAGAACAGAGGTATACGAGCTAATTATCGACTTGTGCAAGCAAGAAATGCAGATTCTGCTCGCAAAAATGTTCGAAACTGCACCGTCTTTTACCGAGTGGACATTAACCGTTTCTGACTCGACTTACCTCGCCAAACAATTGACCGCGAGGAAAAGAATTATACAATCTTCCTTTGCATTCCAGTTGGAGAAGGGATTTTCAGACTATCAGTCAACCGGAAAAACGCTATCTCGGAAAAAGGATTCTGACCACCCGAAGATTCTCGATTTGATCGGAGTAAATTCGTCCGCGGCGGTCGATGATCTGGAAACCTCTCTCCAAAAACTCGCACACCTATACGAAAATTTTTACCAGACTTTGACCCAACGATTACAGTTTTGCTTAGGTCATAAAAAATCTCAACCAAAGGTACCAATCGATGAAAATCCGGTGCATTTGAATTTTCTGTGCGAAGCTTTTCAAAATTCAATCGATAATTTAAACCTGGAAACCAAATATCATCTGGCCCTTTACCGTTTGTTTACCAATACCACACTGACCAATCTGGCCCCTCTATATCGCAAGATAGAAAACCAGTTGCTCGATCACGATATATTGCCCGAATTAAAACCTGCGCGGTTTTCTCTTCGCGATTGCACCAATTTAAGCGAATCCCAGCCACCGAAGTCAATGCTCGATTCGGTGGATTTAAAGCTTGTCATGCTATTGCAGAAATTTAAGGAAAGAACGCGCGGCACGAGCGAAAAGCATCAAAATCTGTTTCCAGAACTAAAGGAGGAATTGAATGAACAGGGTTACTCCGACTACGATCAAAAACTCGACCAGCTCAGCCAGCAATTTGGAATAATTTTTAATGACGAAGACTTACCCTCTGTTATCAAGTCTCAGATCGCCCGGTTGCAGGTTTTTATATTTATATCCGCGATACGCGAAGACGGCTTGCTAAATCGATCCAGTCACCCAGCTCGCCGATTAATCGATACGGTAGTAATGTCTGAAGTCGAAATCGCCACCTCCGGTCAATCTGAACAATCCGGACACCATGTACTTAAAGATGGAATTGATCAATTTATCAATTATCAGACTATTACCAGTGAAAGTTACCAGGATTTACTTACCCTGTATAAATCCCGGCCAGATACTACAGTAAAACAGGATGTAAATAATGAACAGGAACCTACGCCTGAAGACCCATCGAAAATTAGTAGTTTAGTCGAATCGATTTTAGCAAGTATCGTCGAACCTCTAAAAGTACATAAAAAGTCGCTGCAAATTTTTGAGGAAGTGTGGTCACCTCTGATGTTAGAGGTCGCCCTGACCCAGGGATTCAATTCTCCGGCCTGGCAAAAGGTCGTAGCTGTCGTAAAGACTCATGTCTGGGCACTCATACCCAAATCGACGGAAAAAGAACAGTCGAAACTGATGGCGGCGTTACCAAAAGTGATCCAGTCTTTAACGGGAGTGATGAAAAACCTTAAATTCACTGCCAAAGAGCAAAAATTACTGCTGGATAGTTTAAATTCAGAACACGATGATGTACTTGAGCAAACCATGTTTAATATTGGACAGGCAACGCAAGAACTGAAAATAATTACTGCGAAAAGTCGTATTTTGAAAAGTTTAGAGGAACCGAATAAAGACGAAGAGCCCAAACAAAAAGATTTGATTAGCAAAATTGATGACCTCTTTTCGATGTTGAAAGCCGATAAGAACCCGAAATCTATTCGTAAGCCCTCAGGTAAGCCTGCCAGCAGTAAACCATCGACTCAGACCCCGGTGAGCGAACCGTCAACTGAGACTCCTGATTCCACGCCTAATTCCAGGGAAAAAATTTCCGCGTCATCTGCCGAAAATATGCAGGTTGGCGAATGGGTCGAGTGCAAACAGGGCAGCAAGACGATTACAGCCAAATTAATCTGGAAAGCAGACGATTTAAGCCTGTTTATATTTGTAGACCAGGAAGGCAATCGAATCAGTGAAGTCGATGCAGCAACGCTCGACAAAGAACTAGAGACCGGGCAAAAGGTTTTAATTAAGGCTGAATCACCGGGGTCGAAACGCAACCAGTCCAGTTTTCTTCGCTCACTGGATTCATAGGTAACGACAGCCGTGATAGGTTTAATTCGACTCTAGACAACCTAATTAGAGTCAAAAATCTTGTTTTCGGCAAGCTTTCTAGATACCCAGTAACAGCCTGGAAGGATCCTCCAGTACATTTTTAATCGTTACCAGGAACTGCACCGCGTCTTTACCATCAATGATGCGATGGTCATAAGTCACCGCCAGGTACATCATCGGCCGTATGACGATTTCATCGTCAATAACCACAGGCCTTTTTTGAATGGTATGCATGCCCAGGATTGCGCTTTGTGGTGGATTCAAAATCGGCGTCGATAGCATCGATCCAAATACACCACCGTTGGTAATACTGAAAGTTCCGCCGATGAGATCTTCGATTCCGAGTTTTCCATCGCGCGCACGCGCGCCCATAGAACGAATTTCTTTCTCGATATCGGCGTAACTCAGCTGGTCGGCATCACGTAGTATCGGAACCACCAGTCCTCGGTCGGAACTCACCGCAATTCCAATATCGAAATAGTCGTGATAAACGATATCATCACCATCGATGGAGGCATTTACAGCAGGAAATCGTTTCAACGCTTCCACCGCCGCTCGTGTAAAAAATGACATCATTCCCAATTTTACGCCATGTGCCTTTTCGAACGCATCTTTATAATTTGCACGTGTATCCATCATCGGCTTTAAATTAACTTCATTGAAAGTGGTCAGCAGCGCGGCAGTATTTTGTGCCAGCTTCAAACGTTCCGCTATTCTGGCACGTAGCCGGCTCATTGGAACTCGCCTGTCATTTCTACCCGCCGCGGGAACCGAAATAAGGGGCGCTTTTGCCGATACTTCAGGATCTGATTTTATACTCTGCTCTGGCGTATCTGATTTTATAATCTGCTCTGGCGTATCTGATTTTGACTGCAAATGTTGTTCGACATCTTTTTTCAATACTGCCCCTTTCTTGCCACTGGGCTTGATTTCATCTATTGAAAGTTCGTTTTCGTTAATCATCTTTCTAACTGCTGGACTGGCTTTGTTGGACGAAGTTTCGTCCACTTTTTGATTTCCTGTCCCTTGCGCAACTGTTACGTCTGTATTAATTACGGCAAGCACTTCACCACTTTTAACGGTATCTCCTGTTTCGAAAGAAATCGATTCGATTATGCCTACCGATGTCGACACAATTTCAAGCACCACCTTGTCGGTTTCCAGGTCGACAATATTTTCATCTGCCACAACCGCGTCGCCGACATTTTTATGCCAGTCGCCCAGCGTTCCTTCGGTAACCGATTCTGGTAAAACGGGAACCTTTAATTCAACCTGCATGACCTGCTCCTAATCGTGTTCATATATTTCCACAAACAGCAGACTATAACTCGGGTATGACAATATTAATGTCAATAGAATAATTATGCGGCACAATATCATATTTCAAACGCATCGGTCACCAATCTGGATTCCTGTTCCAGGTGCAAACTCATATAACCAACTGCAGAAGATGCGGATGAAATACGACCCGTATACTCGACCAATAACGGCGCAAAAGTTTCATTCATACGACTTTTGTATTCTCTCCACGGACCCTGATTGCGAGGTTCGTCCTGGCACCAGACCACCCTTTCCAGATTAGGATATTGATCACGAATTTTAGCCACGTCGACTCGCGGGAATGGATAGAGTTGTTCGAGCCGAACGATTGCCGTAGTGGAATCGTATTTTTGCTGACGTACTTCGTGCAATTTGTAATAAATTTTTCCACAGCAAAGAATCAACCGCCTGACCTTCTTATCATCAATATCGTCTGTTTCCGGAATAACCTTTTGAAACTCTCCTTCGCTAAACGAGCCAATAGGCGATACTGCCTCCTCGTGGCGCAGCAAGCTTTTGGGGCTCATCACGATTAATGGTTTCCTGAATCCACAGTTCATCTGACTTCGTAATAAATGAAAAATCTGAGAAGGCAAGGTTGGTAGTACGACGCGCATGTTATGCTGCGCGCACAATTGCAAATAACGTTCAAGCCGGGCTGACGAATGTTCGGGTCCCTGCCCTTCGTATCCATGCGGTAACAGCATTACCAAATTACTTAATCGACCCCATTTTATTTCACCAGAACTGATAAACTGATCGATTACCACCTGGGCTCCATTGGCGAAGTCACCAAACTGGGCTTCCCAGATAACTAGCGTATTGGGATCGGTCGACGAATATCCATATTCAAAGCCGAGTACCGCTTCTTCTGAAAGAAATGAATTAATCACTTCGAATCGGGGCTGATCTTCGCTCAAATGCTTCAGTGGCTTGTAAACATCTCCATTGTCCTGATTGTGTAAGGCAGCATGCCGATGGAAAAATGTGCCTCGCTCACAATCCTGACCCGACAATCGTACCGAGTAATTCTCATCTAACAGGCAGGCATAAGCCAGATTTTCAGCAAATCCCCAGTCACAGGAAATCTCTCCATCGAGCATCCTCTGTCGATTATCCATGATTTTTTTAACCCGGGAGTGCAGTTTAAAACCATCCGGCAAAGTTAATATTTGCTTGCCGAGTCTTTGTACTGTATCGGCACTGACCTGGGTATTTTCAGTGACATTAATATCGCCTGCCTCCAGTCCTGCCCAGTCTCGTGCGGAAAGCTGTTCGAGGCCTGATATAACATTCAGCGCCACACCACCGCCCTGGTCGATTGCTTTGCGATAATCACTAATCATCTGTTCTACCGTTTCGTGGGTGGTGAAACCCTGATCGATCAGGCGTTGCGAATGCAATTCGACCAGCCTGGGATGTTTTCGGATAGCTTCGTACATCATCGGTTGAGTGACCGCCGGTTCGTCCGCTTCATTGTGACCGTAGCGACGATAGCAAACCATGTCGATCACAACATCCTGCTCAAAAGTTTCGCGAAAATCGACTGCGATTTCGGCAATGAATACACAGGCTTCCGGATCATCTCCATTGACATGGAAGATAGGCGCCTGAACCATACGAGCGATTTCAGTACAATATAGTGTCGAACGAACGTCTCTTGGATTACTGGTGGTGAAACCAATCTGGTTATTCACGATAATATGTATGGTGCCGCCGGTTTTGTACCCCCTTGTCTTGCACATACTAAAAGTTTCCATCACCACGCCTTGCCCTGCAAACGCCGCATCCCCGTGAATCAGAACCGGCAAAACGTCTTTCGTAGTACGGTCTTTAAAACGTCGTTGCCTTGCTCTCACCGAACCTTCTACTACCGGGTCGACAATCTCGAGATGAGATGGGTTGAACGCTAGCGCGAGATGCATCGGGCCCGTATCGGTATAGATATCGGAGGAAAAACCCTGGTGATATTTGACATCGTGATTGTAGCGTTCGTCTAGATCAGCCGTGCCTTCGAATTCTTCGAACAGGTCTTGGGGCATCTTGCCGAATATATTGGTCAATACATTCAATCGACCCCGATGCGCCATACCGATTACCACTTCGTGGGTTCCGGTGTTACCTGCCTGTTGAATCACCCGATCGATAAGCGGTATCAGTGATTCCGCTCCTTCCAGCGAAAACCGTTTTTGCCCAATATACCGAGTGTGTAGATACTTTTCTAAATTCTCGGCAGCAATAATTCGATCCAGTACACGGTTCTTGCGTCCTTCTCTAAAATTAGGCGTTGAAAGAGATGTTTCGAGTTTTTCCTGAATCCAGCGCTTTTGCACCAGATCCTCTATGTACATGTATTCCGAAGCCAATGTGCCACAGTAAGTTTTTTCCAGCCTTTCGATGATCTCTCGCAGCGGTATTTTATCGGCGCCGAACATTGATCCAGTATCGAAAACGGTATTCAGATCAGTTTCGCCAAGTTTATGCCCTTCCAGGGTCAAATCTCGAATAATTTCTTTTTTGATTAACTTGAGGGGATCAAGATCAGCTTTTTGGTGACCTTTAAAACGGTAAGCATTGATCAGTTGCAATACCGCTACCTGCTTGGTCTGATGTTCCTGTGACAAAATGTCGGCGATAGCGTTGGCAGACTTCCCGTTCATCGCCGCGATTTTCATCTGCGCCTGAATTGCCAGGTGATCATGATCGGGGGCAAGGCCACCATTTGTTAATTCAGAAAACCACTCGCGCCAGTTTTCATCTACATCGTTCTCATTTTGCAAATATTTGCCGTACAACTCTTCGATGAACACAGCGTTACTTCCAAAGAGGTAACTGTCCTGCTGCATCTCTTTCATGCTCATTGCTGCGCTTCCCGCCAACTTTGTGGCCAGCTAATTGTTTACGAAAACTCGGCAAAAAGCAGAGTTTTCCGCGGCACATGGGCAAGCATAGGCTCCCCGGCTATTGCTCCTGCACTACGCTAAGTAATTTACATCCTGTAACGATACGAAACCTGTAAACGCCCCTTCCTTTGTTGCCCTCGTGCCGACATTTTCAATAACTGCTAAGTTATGGAAAATGCGAGATAAATAAAAATCACATTTATTTATTTATCGTATTCTGCTAAATCTTATGGACGATTTATGCAAAACTTCCTTTACTATTATTTTATGCACATAATAGCGTATGTTTCAGCTTTAGCTATGTACATTTTTACTAACTTTCTATCGCTCCCTTAATCGACTAAATACAGTTGACCTTAAATTTATAAGGTTTAGAAAGCACCCCCGGATTTAATTGAATGGCTCAATATATTTTTACCATGAATGGTGTGGGCAAGACCGTGCCACCACAAACTGAAATACTGAAAGATATTTCGCTTAATTTTTTTCCTGGAGCAAAAATCGGGGTACTCGGCTACAACGGTGCAGGCAAATCGACCCTGTTACGCATTATGGCAGGCATCGACAAAGAATATACCGGTGAAGCACGACCACAAGCGGGTATCAACATTGGGTTTCTGGCGCAAGAGCCAGAACTTGACAATACGCTTGATGTTCGGGGCAATGTCGAGTTAGGCGTTGCCGAAACAAAAGCTTTGCTCGATCAGTTTAATGAGGTGTCGATGAAATTCAGCGAATCCATGACTGATGACGAGATGAACGAACTGCTCGCGGTGCAGGCTGTCATACAGGAAAAAATAGATCACGTTGGCGCTTGGGAACTTGATCGAAAACTTGAAATTGCAGCCGATGCATTGCGACTTCCTCCCTGGGATGCAACGGTCAAAAATTTATCGGGTGGTGAAAAACGTCGAGTAGCACTTTGCAAGCTGCTGGTATCTAATCCGGATATGTTGATTCTTGACGAACCCACCAACCACCTCGACGCCGAGTCGGTCGCCTGGCTGGAGAGATTCCTGCAAGATTTCCCAGGTACCGTGATAGCCGTTACCCACGATCGCTATTTTCTCGATAATGTCGCTGGCTGGATCCTCGAACTCGACCGTGGTCATGGCATACCCTGGCAGGGCAATTACTCATCGTGGCTGGATCAAAAACAAAAACGCCTGGAGCATGAAGATCGCGCAGAGAAAGCTCGCCTGAAATCAATCAAGGCGGAACTCGAATGGGTCAATTCAAACCCGAAGGCTCGCCAGTCTAAAAGCAAGGCCCGGTTAAAACGTTTCGAAGAATTGTCATCAGCCGATTATCAAAAACGATCCGAAACTCATGAATTATATATACCGCCCGGCCCGAGGCTAGGCGATGTGGTAGTTGAAATCGAACAAGGTCGAAAATCGTATGGAGACAAACTGCTGTTCCAGGACCTGGAGTTCAAACTGCCACGAGGAGGAATTGTGGGTGTCGTAGGGCCTAATGGCGCCGGCAAGTCAACGCTGTTTAAAATTATATTAGGCGATGAATCATTGGACGAAGGGTCGATAAAAATAGGCGAAACGGTCCGAATTGCTCACGTCGATCAATCACGTGATGATCTCAATGGCGATAACACGGTGTGGCAGGAATTGTCCGACGGACTTGATACTATAATTGTCGGCAGTTACCAAATTCCATCGCGCGCCTACGTATCCAGATTTAATTTTCGGGGGGCCGCCCAACAAAAACTGGTTAAAGACCTGTCGGGCGGGGAACGTAACCGACTGCATCTGGCCAAGCTGCTAAAAAGTGGCGGTAATTTATTATTGCTAGACGAGCCTACTAATGACCTGGATGTCGAGACGTTACGTGCGCTAGAAGATGCGATACTCGCTTTTCCCGGCTGCGTCGTAGTGATATCACATGATCGCTGGTTTCTCGATCGGATTGCCACCCACATACTCGCTTTCGAAGGCGATAGTCAGGTGTATTCTTATGAAGGAAATTATTCCGAGTACGATGCTCACCGCAAGCAGCGATTGGGGCAGGATGCCATCCAGCCGCACCGAATAAAATACAAGAAGCTGGATACATGAACCTGACTGAATTCGACAGGCTATTCACACGCTTAAACGAGTTGATCGACCGCGTTGAATTACTTTTACCCGCGAATCGAAACAGTGAAACTGATACTTCCTACCATGCTTATCGTTGGAGCCACGATAAACTCGAAGGAATTTCGAATTTTGATCAGGTTGAGAAAACAACGCTACTACACATAGAGCGCCAGAAAAAATTACTGACCATAAATACGACCCAGTTTTTAAACGGCAAGCCTGCCAATAATGCCTTACTCTGGGGTGCCCGCGGTACGGGCAAATCATCGCTTATCAAGGCACAGTTAACCGAGTTTTTAAAACAGGGTTTATGCATTGTCGAGGTGCCCAAATCGGAGACCAGCCACTTATTCGAAATTATTCGAACCATCAGTTCAGATGGCCGAAAATTTATTATTTACCTCGACGATCTTTCGTTCGAGTCCAGCGACAATTCGTATAAGGCACTTAAAGCCTGTCTCGAAGGTTCATTGCAGGCTCAGCCAGATAATTTATTGATCTACGCAACTTCAAACAGACGACACCTGATGCCTGAAACAATGAAAGATAATCTGGACAGCACCATGGCCGAGGGTCAATTGCACCCGAGTGACGGTATCGAGGAGAAGGTTTCGCTGTCGGATCGCTTTGGCTTATGGTTATCCTTTCACCCTTTCACGCAAGACCAATACCTGGACGTGGTAGAGCAAACACTACGCGCGCGCAAACTGGAGATGGCTGAAGAGGCACGCATCGAGGCACTACGTTATGCCACTGCACGTGGTTCGCGGAGCGGACGTATCGCATTTCAGTTTGCCGCCTACTGGATGAGTCTGAAAAACTAAATCGAATGTGTTCAAAAGAATTTTCTTATACCCCTTCGCTTCCA
>JADFJT010000093.1 GCA_022566015.1 Pseudomonadota bacterium
AACAGTTTTCATCATCTACGATTAAATGGACAAGATTGATGTTAATCTATCTGTTAACAATCTATTAACTTCACTCCTGTACCTGGTTTTAAACTTGCGTAAATGGAATATGAAGAACTGGAGATGGCCGGGGCAAAATCGTTAAAGCAGCGAGCGGTAATCAACCACTACGCTGAAGGAATAGAGGTGATCATTCCTGCCAGGAAGAGCCAGCTCGTCAACTTTATACTAGTGCTCTGGATGTTGGGCTGGGCCTACGGAGAAGTTGCGATACTCGGTAAGCTGACTAATATCGACGATAATTACCCTGATGCAATTCTGGTATTCTGGATATGTGGCTGGACACTCGGTGGTTTGTTTGCGGTATTGATGTGGTTATGGAATACCAAAGGCCGTGAAATCATACGGATCAGTGACAGCGAATTGAGACATTCGAGAGATTATGTACTGTTCTCAAGGTCCAGAAGCTACGTTACCGCACTCGTTTCAAATTTACGACTAAACCCATTAACGATGACAAACCTGGAATTAAATGGGGGAATGGAGTTTTGGGGTCTGGCAGGCGGCATGATCGCTTTTGATTATCAGCAACGCATCCAGAAATTCGGACTGGGACTCGATGAAGCCGAAGCACTCGATATCATAAAGGTGATTCTGTCTCGATTCGAAAACCTGGATAAAAATGCTCGGCCTTCATAATTGGGCTTGTCTAAGTTCAAATTCGCCAACATAATATCTGCTTTTACCGAACCGATTATCGTGCGCGTACTGTTGATCCCATTACTACTGGTCTTTCTACTCGTTGCCGGCCCTGGCGCCTGCGGCAATAAAGGCCCGTTAACGCTGCCCGACGAAGACGAAGAAATCAAAAAACAAGAATAACTAGATGGACCATTTTAACTACAAATCAGATTCACTCCATTGTGAAGACGTCGCGATCAAAGAGCTCGCCGAAATTTACGGCACACCGCTATACGTCTATTCGCGCGCAACACTGGAGCGGCACTGGCATGCATTCGATCAGGCACTGGCCGGTCGCGACCATTTGGTATGCTATGCAGTGAAAGCCAATTCCAGCCTCGGGGTTTTGAATGTACTCGCACGACTGGGTTCCGGGTTTGATATCGTGTCCGGTGGCGAATTGCAACGCGTGTTACGCGCGGGCGGAGATCCAGACAAGATCGTATTTTCAGGGGTTGGTAAATTACCGCAGGAAATCGCCCTCGCGCTCGATAGCGGAATTCACTGTTTTAACGTGGAGTCCGAACAGGAACTCAACCAAATTAACCAGATTGCCGGTCAGAAAAGCCTGGTGGCACGCGTATCTTTTCGTATCAATCCGGATATCGATGCGAAGACGCATCCTTACATTTCTACCGGGTTGAGGGAAAATAAGTTCGGCATAGATATCCGGGACGCCGAGCGAATTTACTCGAAAGCAGCCGAGTTGCCCCATATCGACGTGATCGGTGTCGATTGCCATATCGGTTCGCAACTAACCGAGCTGTCTCCGTTTGTCGATGCTTTGCAGCGCTTACTAGAACTGATTTCGCGACTGAACGATCAGGGTATAAATATTCGTCACCTCGATCTGGGCGGCGGACTCGGCATTCGTTACCGAGACGAAACCCCGCCACTACCGAGTGAATGGTCCGACGCATTGCGTGACCAGCTAAGCGCCTTCGACGGTACCGTTGTGATTGAGCCGGGGCGCGCGATTGCGGGGAACGCCGGTATTCTGGTAAGCCGGGTTATTTACACCAAGCATTCCGATGAGAAAAACTTCGCCGTGGTCGATGCGGCGATGAACGATTTAATCCGGCCTGCGCTGTACGATGCCTGGCTGGAAATCATCCGGGTCGACAAACGCAGTGACGAGCGGGAAAGGACTTACGATATAGTCGGGGCGATATGCGAAACCGCCGACTTTTTGGGTAAAGATCGATTGATCAGCCTGGCGCCCGACGATTTGATCGCGATTCGCTCATCCGGTGCTTACGCTTTTTCGATGTCGTCAAACTATAATACGCGTGGCCGTGCGGCCGAAGTCATGGTCGATGGCAACCAGCATTATTGTATTCGCGAACGCGAAGTATTCGACGATCTGGTGCGCGGCGAATCAATGTTGCCTTAAACAGTTCAAAAGAATGACTCTTAAATTCAGCAAGATGCATGGCCTCGGTAACGATTTTATCGTGATCGATGCGATTAACCAGGCATTCGATCCCGACCCCGATCAAATCCGTGCCTGGGCCAATCGACAGACAGGGATTGGTTTCGACCAGCTACTACTGGTTGAAAAGGCACAATCGGAAAAAGCTGTATTCAAATATCGCATCTTCAACGCCGATGGTGGCGAGGTGGAGCAATGCGGTAACGGTGCACGCTGTTTTGCACGCTACTTGCGCGAGAAAAAATTAACCGATCTCGACCTGATTCCGGTGGAAACCTGTAATGGCCTGATTGTGCTCGAAATGATCGACACCAGCCAGGCACGCGTCAACATGGGCGTTCCACAGTTCGATCCACAGAAAATTCCGCTCGATACCGACCATCGATCCGAAGTCTACACCCTGACTATCGATGGCCAACATATCCAATTCAGCGCACTGGCAATAGGAAACCCTCATATCGTAATACAGGTGGATCAGACCGACCAGGCCGAAGTCGACACCCTCGGCCCGATACTCGAGTCGCACCCGTTTTTCCCCCAGCGGATCAACGTCGGCTTCATGCAACGCCTGGATCGGGGAAATTTTAATCTCAGGGTCTTCGAACGCGGAGTCGGAGAAACTAAGGCCTGCGGTAGCGGTGCCTGCGCCGCAATGGTGGCCGGCCATCGGCTAGGGCTGCTCGACAGCCAGGCACAGGCTCATTTACTCGGTGGCGAGCTGAAACTGGAATGGCAAGGCGATCAAAACCCCGTTATGATGACGGGTGAGACAGCGATGGTATTCGAGGGTGAAATAAACAATGAGTAAAACAACGGCAAATCCCAGGGCGGCCGCTCAGTCAGAAGAGTCGAAGGTGATCGAATATCTGCAGAAAAACCCTGAATTGCTGATGGCTTACCCCCGGATATTCTCTCAGCTATCGATTCCCCATCAACTGGAAGGCGCTACCTCGTTAGTCGAAAGGCAATTGAAGTTATTACGCGAAGACAATAAGAAACTGAAGAAGAACCTCGACGAACTGATCAATATTGCGCGCGAAAACGAAGAGTTGAACCAACGCTTTCATCGTCTGTCACTCGAATTAATAAGCGCCGAGAAAATTCCCGAGGTTTTGTCGATGGTACAGAATCAGGTTCAAACCTTTTTTTATACCGATTTTGTTTGCTTCAAATTCCTGCCCGGTATCTCCGGCAAAGATAAGCAGCTTGCGGCTCACTATCTGAATAATCAAAGCGGCATCGTCGAGACCGTGGCGCCCTGGCTGGAGAAACGTGAGCCTGTGTGCGGTCAACAGGACGATAAGGTAAATCGAGCGCTGTTCGGTGAGGATATCAAAATCGAATCGAGCGCTCTGGTGCCGTTGTATCACACCAGCGCGCTCGGCTTACTCTGCCTCGGGAGCGTCAGCAAGGAACGATTCAACAAGGATATGGGAACGATATTTCTGCAACAGCTGGGCGAACTGGTCAGTACCCGGTTAAAGGGTCTGCTGAGCAAATAGCCGCTGACTAAACTGATGGCTAAGGCTATGCAGGGGAAATATCTGGAATCGTTTATCCAGATGCTGCGTAGCGAAAAGTATTATTCCCCCCATACCTGTAGCAATTATTCTCGCGACCTCGAATATTTTTCACGCTTCCTGCTCAAGAACAATGTCTCGCACTGGCCTGAAGTCAATTATTCACTGGTCAGCAGCTATGCAGCCTTTCGATTCCGCAATGGATTAAAAAGCCGTTCCATCCAGCGCGAACTTTCTTCGATTCGCTCATTTTATCAACATCTGATTCGCCAGGGCCTGGTCAAAAGTAACCCGGCAAAAGAAGTTCGGGCACCCAAGTCGGAGCAGCGCCTGCCAAAAATCTGCGATACTGAGCAAATCGAGCAATTACTGCATAGTGGCGATATAAACGACCCAATTTTTATTCGTGACCTCGCCATTTTCGAGCTAATCTATTCCTCGGGGCTGCGACTCGCCGAACTGGTAAGCATAGATTTCGGCGATATAGATTTCTCGCAAAGGCTGCTAGTCGTTACTGGCAAGGGCAACAAGACCCGTTATTTGCCCGTTGGAACCAAAGCAATCAACGCGATTCGACGCTGGTTGAAGATTCGACAAGAGTTTATTCGTGATCCTGCAGAAACTGCGTTATTTTTAAGCCGACTGGGGAACCGCATTTCCGCACGAAACGTGCAAAGTCGATTGAATCGGCTGGTCAGCCAGCAATCGCTCGATCAGCATTTGTCACCCCATACGTTACGGCATTCGTTTGCCACGCATTTGTTAGAATCCAGTGGTGACCTGCGTGCGGTGCAGGAATTGCTCGGGCATGCCGATATCAGCACCACACAAATCTATACCCACCTCGACTTTCAGCATTTGGCCAAGGTGTACGAGGCGGCACATCCGAGGGCCAAAAGACGTTCCTGAGCAAATTGGATATTATTTAACGCCAATATTCGTCTTCGAACCAGGGGCTATTAATTATTAATTTAAACAGACCCCTCCCCCGATACCGTCATTAAAATACGAGTCCGGATAAACCCTTCGGGCTTTCCGGGATGAGGGGTTGATGTTAAATTTATTCCGTCCTTTCAGCCTTCGAGCTGGAATCTGGTAGAATACTGGATTCGGCCCAGATAGATTCCCGCTTTCGCGACGGTCCGACGTGTCGGAATGACGAGACTACGGGAATGGTGGGACTAAGTGATTGTCATTCGTACCCAACTCGAGCTTGCTTGAATTTACTTATTGTCATCCCTATATCGGTACATCACCACTCAATAATTTGGGGCGCATTTTGGATCAATACAGAGGTACAACCATATTGTCGGTACGTCGTGATAACTGCGTCGTGATCGGCGGCGATGGCCAGGTCAGCCTGGGCAATACCATCATGAAGGGCAACGCCAAAAAAGTTCGTCGCCTCTACAAGAATCAGGTAATCGCCGGATTTGCGGGTGGTACCGCCGACGCGTTCACGTTGTTCGAATTATTCGAGGAGAAGCTCGAAAAACACAATGGCCAAATGACACGCGCGGCAGTGGAGATGGCAAAAGATTGGCGTACCGACAGGGCGCTACGTCGGCTCGAAGCGCTGTTATGCGTGGCTAACGAGGAGGCCTCGCTAATTATTTCGGGCAATGGCGACGTGATCGAACCCGAAGACAGCCTGATGGCAATCGGGTCGGGCGGGTCGTTTGCACTAGCGGCAGCACGGGCAATGCTCGATACCACTAAATTGAACGCCCGTGAAATCGTTGGAAAAGGTCTCGAAATTGCCAGCCAAATTTGCGTATACACCAATCTAAATCATAGTTTTGAAGAACTCAACTACGGTAAAGCCTGATCGTGGACAAAAAATACCTTAACCAGTCACCGATGACACCGCGTGAAATCACGTCAGAACTAGATAATCACATCATCGGTCAGGATAACGCAAAGCGCGCGGTCGCAATTGCGTTACGAAATCGTTGGCGGCGTCAGCAGGTCAAAGAAGAGCTACGCAATGAAATTACCCCGAAAAATATTTTGATGATGGGGCCAACCGGGGTCGGTAAAACTGAAATAGCACGCAGGCTCGCCCGCCTGGCAAATGCGCCTTTCATCAAGGTCGAGGCAACCAAATTTACCGAGGTGGGCTACGTCGGCCGCGATGTCGAATCGATAATTCGCGATCTCGTCGATGTATCTGTGAAAAGCATGCGCGAAGCCGAGGTCCGCCGTGTACGCCATCTCGCCGAAGATGCCGCTGAAGAACGAATCCTCGACGTACTGTTACCTCGCCCCACAGAGTTCGAACAGGAGGCCAAATCCGACAGCGGCAATACGAGACAGAAATTTCGCAAAATGCTGCGCGAGGGCAAACTCGACGAAAAGGAAATCGAGATAGATTTACAGCTGCCGACAGTGGGGGTAGAAATCATGGCACCACCGGGCATGGAAGATATGACGAATCAGCTACAGGGACTGTTTCAAAACCTGGGCAGCCACAAAACGAAAACCCGTAAGCTACGCGTCGTAGAAGCTCTTAAAATTCTCACCGATGAAGAAGCCTCAAAAATGATAAACGAGGATGAGTTGAAGCTCGCAGCGCTCGAAAATGCCGAGCAAAATGGTATCGTGTTTATCGATGAAATCGACAAGGTAACCAGACGCCAGGATATCGGTGGCGCGGATGTGTCGCGCGAAGGCGTACAACGCGACCTGTTGCCGCTGGTTGAGGGATGCACAGTTTCAACCAAGGCCGGGATGATCAAGACCGATCATATTTTATTCATTGCATCTGGCGCGTTCCATGTATCCAAACCCAGCGACCTGATTCCTGAATTGCAGGGCCGACTACCGATTAGGGTCGAGCTATCGGCACTCACGGTGAAGGATTTTGTGCGTATATTACGCGAACCCCACGCGTCGCTAACCGAGCAATATACTGCGTTAATGGAAACCGAGGGCATCAAACTGATCTTTAGTGATGACAGTCTGGCGCGGATCGCCGAAGTGGCCTGGCAAGTGAACGAAAAGCAGGAGAATATCGGCGCGCGGCGACTGCATACTGTGATGGAGCGCCTGCTCGAAACCGTCAGTTTCGAAGCATCCGATATGCCCAACCAGACAATCAATATCGACGCTAACTATGTGAACGAGCACCTAGGTGAATTATCCCTGGAAGAAGACCTGAGCCAGTACATTCTGTAACCTGTAAAACAATTGGTATTTTAGAGAAAACAAACCATGTCCAGCGTAAAACCCACCGAGATTAATTTCCATAAAGTTTCCCGAATCCTCGAACTGAGCTTCGCCGATGGCTCGACCTTTAACCTACCTTGCGAGTACTTGCGTGTGTATTCGCCTTCCGCCGAAGTTGCGGGGCATGGCCCCGGTCAGGAAACCCTGCAAATTGGTAAGGAAGATGTAAATATTTCCCGTGTCGAACCTGTTGGGCATTACGCTCTAAATTTGATATTCGACGATAATCACCACACCGGTATTTATAGTTGGGAGTATCTCTACCAGCTGGGCGAGAATTACGAAATTAAATGGGCCTCGTATCTAGAGCGCCTGGAAGCCGCTGGTCACAAGCACAGTTCAACCCGGACAGAATAAAGCGATTCGCACTGCTGACCCGATGCTGGACATCTGCTATGGTAAGGTTCGCCCTTAATCCAAACCTGTAATCTGTGCAAAAGGAATCCACCACCCATTTCGGTTTCGACGAGGTGCCCGTATCGCATAAACAGCAGCGTGTCGGGTCCGTATTCGATTCAGTAGCCAGTAAGTACGACCTGATGAACAACGTGATGTCGTTCGGCATTCACCATTTGTGGAAAAAGTTTACCCTAGAGCTATGTGGACTCCGACCCGGCCATGTGGTTCTCGATCTCGCCGGTGGCACGGGCGACCTGGCGGTCAATCAGGCCAAACTGGTTGGCGACAAAGGCAAGGTTTATCTAGCCGATATCAACGCGGCGATGCTGCAACGGGGACGCGATCGCGTGATCGACAGGGGAATGATAAATCGAATCGAGGCCATTCAATGCAACGCCGAAACGCTGCCCTTTCCGGATAATACATTCGATTGCATTACCATAGCCTTCGGGCTGCGAAATGTCACCGATAAGGTAGCCGCGCTCGCTTCCATGCAGCGGGCACTCAAACCTGGCGGCCGAGTTTGCGTACTGGAATTTTCAAAACCCCAGTACGAGCTGCTGGGAAAAGCCTACGACTTTTATTCGTTTAAAATACTGCCTAAAATAGGCGAATGGATCGTCAAGGATCGCGCCAGTTACCAATACCTGGCCGAATCAATTCGCATGCATCCTGATCAGGAAACTCTCAAACAGATGATGCTCGACGAGGCTGGATTCGATGAGGTAGACGTGTACAACTTGAGTGGGGGCATAGTTGCTTTACACCGTGCCTACAAGTACTGAGTTGATCGATTTAAGCCTCACTCATAACCATGCTCGAAACACTCCCTAATACCCTGCTCGCGGTAGCCGAGATCGGCGCTAACCGCCTGTTATCGTTCGACCCACTAGTGCTCGGGCGTTGTCGCACAATGGAAGGGACTTGTGTTGCAATTCACATCACCGATCTCAATTTTACCCTGTATTGCCATCCCGGTAGCCGGGGTATCCGACTCAGTCAGTTCGAACCGGCCAGGCCCGTCGATGCGACCATCGCTGGTCGCCTGTTCGCGCTGCTCAGGCTCGCGCAGGAGGACGACCAATTTAGCACTTCGATGCAGGAGCGGGTGCGCATTAACGGCGATGTCGCTGTAGCTCAGGAAATGCAGAAAATCTTCTCCGAACTGGAGATAGACTGGGAAGAAATACTCTCGGACTACACCGGCGATGTGCTCGCTTACCAGATTCATCAAAGCGTCCGCGGTCTGAGCAAATGGTTACGGCAAAGCATTAACTCATTATTGCAAACGAGTAGCGAATATATAACTGAAGAAGCCCGCTTAAGTCCTGCCCAGGTCGAATTCGAACGTTTTCAACACGACGTTACCGAGTTAAAGCACGATGTCGAGCGCAGCGCAGCGAGACTGCGCCATTTATTGAAAACCGCTTCCGGCCCTGTTTAGCATGCGAACCCTGTTCCGACTGATTGTCATCAATTTCACGCTGGCCCGATTTGGGCTCGATCAAATCATTCTGTCGATACACTTTTTTCGTCCATTGCGACTACTGGGGTTGATCAATCCGTTTAACTGGTTTCGCAGTTCCCGGCTAAGTCAGGGCGAACGACTGCGGTTATGCATCGAATCGCTTGGTCCAATTTTTATCAAGTTCGGTCAATTGCTGGCCACTCGGCGAGACCTGTTGCCCGATGACATCGTGGACGAGTTAGAAAAGTTGCTCGACCAGGTACCACCATTTCCACTAATCCAGGCACGCGCCATCGTCGAGCAACAACTGGGCATGCCGATCGATCAGGCATTTGCTTCCTTCGATGACGATGTCATGGCATCGGCATCGATCGCGCAAGTTTATCGGGCTCAATTAAACAGCGGTGAAGACGTGGTGGTTAAAATCGTACGTCCCAATATCGAGCAGCTCATCAGGCAGGATATCGAAGTGCTGAACCTGCTGGCGGGTATGGCCGATCGATACTGGGATGAAGCGAAGCGAGTCAAGCCGCTGCAAATTGTGCGCGAATTTGAAAAAACGCTGTTCAATGAGCTGGATCTGGTGCGCGAAGCCGCCAATGCAAACGAGTTACGCCGCCATTTCGAGGATTCAAACGATCTCTATGTACCGAAAGTTTACTGGGATTATTGCCGATCCAGAGTGATGGTAATTGAGCGCATCGATGGCATACCGGTTTCGGACATCGAACAGCTTAAGGCACACAATATCGATCTCGAAGTCCTGTCGCGAAAAGGGGTCGAGGTTTTTTTCACTCAGGTATTTATAAATAATTATTTCCACGCCGATATGCATCCTGGCAATATATTCGTATCGCGTGAAAATCCGGAAGACCCGAAATACATCGCTATCGACTTTGGGATAATGGGGTCATTGTCAACGCAGGATCAACGTTACCTTGCCGAGAATTTTGTCGCGTTTTTCAATCGCGACTACCGCCGCGTAGCCGAATTGCATGTCGACTCTGGATGGGTCGACCGCGATACTCGAATCGATGAATTCGAAGCCGCAATTCGTACCGTATGCGAGCCCATGTTCCAACGTCCACTGGCCGAAATTTCATTTGGACAGTTATTACTGCGCCTGTTCCAGACTGCCCGCACGTTTAACATGGAAATTCAGCCACAATTATTATTGCTGGAAAAGACCTTTCTACACATCGAGGGTCTGGGGCGTCACCTCTATCCACAGCTCGATCTTTGGGACACTGCGAAACCATTCCTCGAGCGCTGGTTGAGCGATCAACTCGGGATTCGCGCTTTGATTAAAGGCCTTAAACGAAACTTGCCCTATATCGCTGAAAATCTGCCAGATTTGCCACAGCTCGCGTTCAAGACCCTGCAGAAAATTGCCAACGACGAATTACGCATCGAGTGGGAATCGAAAGAAGTTGAATCCCTGCGGCAAGAGATGCGCCAGGCCAATCAACGCAGTATTCGCGCAATAGTAGGAACCGGTTTTGTAATCAGCGCCAGCATCATCGCCGCGCTCGACGGCCTAGCGCCCGTGATGGTCGGCAGTGGACAGTTTTTAATGCCACTGGTGAGCTGGGTGTTGTTGATTCCCGGGTTGTATTTATTGCTCAGGAGCTGGCGGGAGGATTAGCACCAAAGCCTGGGCTTTATAGGGGGCGTAACCACCGATAGCGAGACTACTTCGGGAAGAAGGGCACAAAACCGTATATTCTCATGGATGGATCGAAGCGGCGTAGCGGGGAATCCGAACCGAACGCAGTGAGGTGTTTTTGAAGCCATTGTTAGGCCACATTAATGAACTTCGATTTGGTTCGAACTATATTCTTGAGCAACCAAAACATTATTCGCAATTTCGTTTAGATGAACATCCCAGGTCCCGCAGCACCCACCCCATATATCCATGTGAGGGTAGCGCCTCGCCAGGTCCCCGCAGAGTTCTCCAAGTTCCACTGGGTCGCCCTCTTCCAGGTGCCCAATATGGCAGAGCGCGATCTTCTCCATTTTTGAAGCATTAGGTCTAACACCCCTTACTCTGGTTATCCAGTCACCGGGTTCTATAGCTGGTTCATACTCCACCGGGTGAGAACAGTTAATCATATAGAATTCCGGTGCTTGATCGGTCTCGGCGTCAATTGTGGTAATTGCTTCTGCCAAACTTGGTCCAGAATTAAGTTTTGACGTACTGTCCAGGGTAAGTGATATAGCAAATGGAACACCGATTTTTGCTGCTGCACGAGTAACACCTATGGACTCAGGAATATTGTTAAATGTTACTGCTAACGCCAAATCAACATTCGCCTCTTTCAATGTTGTGAGCTGGACGGAATGATAATCCTCGGCTTCATTTTCTGTGATACTTTCATTGCGCTCATAGGCATCACCACGAGGTCCGATAAGTCCCTGAATTAAGATCTCTGGAATATCTGAAACGTATTCGTCTGCAACCTCTCTTAAAAAAGCTATCGATTTATGATTTGCTTCGGACAAGCTTTCCAGAGAGTAGCCCAGCAGATTACCCCAATCTGGGCTAGCGCGATAATCCAGGCCGCCGATGAGTGCGCACATTCCGTGTTTTGCAACTACGTCCAAATAGCTGCGGTACATCTCTCGCAGCTTCGATACAGCTTCTGGGTTATCGAGTAAAGGGAACATCGCAAACTGAGGTAGCTCAAACCCGTATTTGTACATAATTTCCGTTTCGACCCCGCCCTCTGAGAGATAAAAGCGCCCTTCTTTTTGGGGTGGAAAGGTTTTTTGATTGGT
>JADFJT010000011.1 GCA_022566015.1 Pseudomonadota bacterium
ACAGATTAGCGCGGGAATATTAAGATAACTATCGAGTGAAGATGGCGGACCGATACACACAGATTCGTCTGCCAGTCGTACGTGTTTGAGATCACGATCCGCAGTAGAATGTACTGCAACGGTTTTAATGCCCATTTCGCGGCAGGCGCGCAGGATACGTAACGCTATTTCCCCCCGGTTGGCGATGACTATTTTCTCAAACATAATTAATACTTTTTCTCGGTACAAAGAGTCATTCGATGATGAACAGCACCTGGTCGTATTCGACCGGGCTTCCGTTTTCCACCATGATTGTTCTGATAGTGCCCGCTTTGTCAGTTTCGATCTGATTCATCATTTTCATCGCTTCGATGATGCATAATGTATCACCTACCTTGACTTTCTGGCCTTCCGTGACGAATGGTCCGGAAGTGGGTGATGCTGCACCATAATAGGTGCCAACCATAGGCGATTTCACTTCGTGTCCGCTAAACTCGGCCCTTGCAGGTGTAGATTCTGCATTAGCAGCTTGTACTGGCGCCACGGGTATGGGAGCCGTTGCGTAGGCTGGAGCCAGTGGAGCCTGCTGCCCATAATTGGGCTGTCGACTGATGCGCACCGATTCTTCACCTTCCTTAATTTCTAATTCTGAAATACCCGACTCCACGAGTAATTCTATTAATTTTTTAACTTTACGAATATCCATTTTAATTACTCTTTAGAGTTGGAAGTATTGCAGGCGATGATCGCAGCTTCGAAGGCGAGCAAGTAACTATTTTTGCCAAAACCGCAGATCACACCCTTGGCAATATCAGACAGATAGGAATGTGCTCGAAATTCTTCGCGCGAGAATACATTGGATAAATGAACTTCGATAAATGGTAAATCCGTAGCCAGGAATGCGTCCCGTATTGCCACGCTAGTATGGGTAAAGGCCGCCGGGTTGATGATCACAAAATTATTCTGGTTGGCGGATGCCTGGTGAATTCTATTGACGATCTCACCTTCTATATTCGACTGAAAAGTTTCCAGACTGACACTGTGTTGTTCAGCCAATTTAACCAGTGCCTGGTCGATCGAAGCGAGGGTATCAGATCCGTATACTTCGGGTTCGCGGCTACCCAGCAGGTTTAAATTGGGCCCATGTATAACCAGAATTTTTGTCATCGATATTGGGTTTTATAGCTGCCAGAAGGCCTTGATTCGAGTATATCCGCAATTTTCACATAGAGACAAGATAGAGTCCAGTTATAGTGCGTTATTTACCTATTTGCCGAAGTTGGCGACATTTTAGCTTGGAATGCGTGAATAATAGATGCTTTAAAGGATTTTCGAAATCTCTTCACGCAATATGCTTAGGCTCAGTTCTCCGGTATGTGTGAAGCGGATAGTACGTGCCTGATCGATAATCGCGGTAAACGGCAGAGCACCGCTGCGGTTACCAAACACCGCGCTGTACATGGATATTTGGCTGCCAGCCAGAAATGAAGGGTAGTTCATCCCGTAATCTGTCGCAAATGAAGCGGCATTCTCTGCGCTGTCGAATACCAGGCCGAGAATCTGTACCTGAGTTTCATATTCTTTTTGCAGGGCGATGAGTGCGGGCACTTCGCGGCGACAGGGAACACACCAGGGTGCCCAGAAGTTGACGATTAAAACAGGTTGTTTCCAATCACCAAGGATATGACTCTTACCCTCAAGATCGATAAAAGGTATAGCATTGATTGATGCTGGTGAAATGGTTTGCTTCGGTTGCGGATCGGTAATCTGGACTTCATCGGTTACTGCCTGTTGCGGCATTGTGATATAAAAAAGAAACACGCCCCCAGCGATGCACAGCAGGCTCAGCAGCGTTAGCAGATGACTTTTACGAGTCATTGTATCTGTTGAATAGTTTCTATAATATGCGCCGCAAATTGTTCGCCCGACATTTCGCCGACCACACGCCGGTAGCGGATTTCCTTTCCTGATGGATCAAAGAATAATATTGCGGGCGGTCCGAAAATTCCCAGAGCACTCATCAAATTGGTGTCAATTGCGTCATTATCGGTAACGTCGGCCTGTAATGTTGCCACGTTATCGAGCGCACGGAGCACATCTGGGTGGGTGAAGGCGTATTTTTCCATCACCTTGCAGGAAATACACCAGTCGGCGTAAAAATCCAGCATTGTTGGCTGGTCTAGCCGAACCGAATTTCCCAGTGCCACTTGCAGGCCCTGTTCGCCTTTGATTTGGCGAAAGACAATACGACCAGGCAGTCCGCTCGAAATTCCACCACCACTATTGAGGATAATTCCCTTGAGCGGCTGAATTAAATCTCTACTGCCTGCTGCAGCCCCCAGCAGATAAGTCGTGCCGTAGATCAGCAGGATGATGCCGAGCCCCTTGCTCAATTTTCGCATTCCGGACGCGGCTGTAGGCAAAGCTTCCAACGCCCCCATATAGATAGCGGAAGCAATGATCAGGCAGGCGATCAGCGCCATGGTGATAGTTACGGGTAGAAATCGTTCGAGCAGGTAGATAGCCACACCCAGCAAAATTACACCGAATACCGATTTCACCAGTTCCATCCATCCCCCCGCTTTGGGGATCAGTTTTCCCGCAGAGGTGCCGACGATTAACAAGGGTACGCCCATACCGAGGCCCAGGGCGAAAAGAGCGAGTCCGCCTAATTGCCAGTCTTGCGTTTGCGATATGAATATTAGAGCACCAACGAGCGGTGCGGTAATGCAGGGACCGACGATGATGGCCGAGAATACGCCCATCAAACCAACGCCTATCATCGTGCCACCCTGCTGACTATGGCTAATGGCTGCGAGTCTCGATTGAATCGCGACTGGCAGCTGTAGTTCGTAAAACCCAAACATCGAAAGCGAGAGCAATACAAAAACAGCCGCAAAAACACTCAAAATCCAGGGGTCCTGGAACCAGATTTGAATATTGAATTCTGCCCCATAGTATCCAACGACCGAGCCAATGAGGGCGTAAGTAATCGCCATCGCCAGTACATAAACCAGCGACAACGAAAATGCCTTTCGCGTGGTGATAGATTCTCCCTGGCCTGCGATTATGCTGGATAAAATAGGTATCATCGGAAACACACAGGGAGTAAATGTAAGTGCTATGCCTGCGACAAAAAATAATGAAATCACGAGCAAAAGACTTTGGCCTAAAAGTAGCTTTGTGAATTGATCCTGTTCAGATATAGGTAGCGCGCTTTTTTCCGGGGTTTCGTTTGCGTCGAATTGAGCAGTCAATGCTGCAACGTCGTATCGACTATCGGTAGAACTTAAGCCTGGTGGCTGATCCCCTATATCGATCAGGCCCGTGCGCAGATTTACCTTCAGGTATTTAGTAATCGGTGGGTAGCAGATGCGGTCTTCAACACAGCCCTGGTACTCGAAGGCAAGAACAAATTTTTCACTTGCACTGGCCTCTGAAAGAATCGGAATGGAAATATTGACCTGCTCGTGATAAACCTCCATGAGACCGAAAAACTCGTCGTTCTTAGTATCGCTTGACGGCAAGGTAATAGCGCCAATGCTATGGCCGCTACCCGCTGCCAGGCTAACTGCCATCTTGTCTCGGTATAAATAGGTATTTGGGTAAAGTAAAATACTGGTTTCAACAATATTGTTCTGGCCCAGCGTCGCCGACAGCTGGAATGCGGTATCGGGATGGGGAATATCGTCATCGATACTTAAACCAACGTCAATCCCGAGAGATTGCAGTATCGAAAGCGCACTTGAATTCGTCGAATCGGTAATCGTCTGGTCGTCTTGCGTATGCTTCGCAATTGCCAGGGAGGAGCTAAGCAAATAAAATACGACCAGGCTAAAGCGTAATAAACACTTCACTGCGTGGCTTCCGGTATCTTGTCCATAGTTTCCACAAGAAACCTGAATATCGAATAAGCGTGTTGTCGATCTAATTCTATTTCCGGCATACCAACTTTCTTCACTGATGTATTTAATAGTTACAGAAGCTCAATACCCACTTTGCATAATCCATTCCACCAGTATTGTAGAGTGCGATCGAGCAAAAATGTTTATACGCGCTGCAGTTTTTCCTGACCCGGCCCGGAGGCAGCGGTGGTCAGATAGTCCCCATCATTATTAACAAGCGTTTATACCTATGTTCTGGTCGGTCAGGTATTGAAACAATGGTATGCTAACCGCATATTTCAATTAAGTATGTATTACTGCGGTAATAGACGTGAAACTGCTTCTTTCGTTCAGAAACAGGTATTTTATTCGACGCGCTACTTAATCATGAGGCTTACATGTTTCCAGTCGTCACCATTATTTTTGTAATAGTACCGATTCTCGAAGTTTACCTGTTAATCCAGGTGGGAGCCGTTATCGGTGCTCCCTGGACAGTATTACTGGTCGTTCTGACCGCTGTTATTGGCATCAGGCTTTTGAAAATTCAGGGATTATCGACGCTGATGCGTGCGCAGCGAAAAATGCAGGTTGGTCAAACCCCTGCTGTCGAAATGCTCGAAGGCGTAGGCCTGATTCTGGCCGGTGCATTTTTGCTGACTCCGGGATTTTTCACCGATGCGTTGGGCTTCCTGCTGCTATTTCCGCCAACCCGGGTCTGGATAGTAAGTAAGGTCGTTTCGAAAATGATGATATCGGGTCGGTTCTTTAGCTCCGGAGGATCTCCTGGGGCAGGCTTCGGTCATGCTTCTAGAGACGGGGATCGTACCGGAAAATCGGATATTATCGAAGGCGTAAGCTATAAGCGCGAAGAGTAGCGCTTCGACTCTATAAATCTTACCACTGGCCACCTACTCATTCGGTCGTTAACGACCGATTTTTTCGTGCTCCCCCGTTGATTCAGAGAATTTTAACGGATTAATACCCACTTTATATTAAAAGATGCTTGAAAGGGTTGTTTTCTTCCCCATATCGCTTGACTAGGTGAAATTGCTGAATATTATTAGCACTCCCTTGATGCGAGTGCTAACTCGCAGCTTATATATAGCCAGCCTGAGGGTTGGCGGGTCAATAAACTAAAACATTTTTGGAGAATAGCAACAATGAATATTCGTCCCTTGCATGATCGTGTGGTCGTCAGGCGTAAAGAGGAAGAACGTACTTCCGCGGGTGGAATCGTGATTCCTGATTCGGCAACCGAAAAGCCAAGTACCGGTGAAGTTCTCGCCGTGGGTAATGGCAAAATTAGCGATTCGGGTGATGTGCGCGCGCTGGATGTCAAGGTTGGTGACACCATTTACTTCGGCAAGTACTCCGGTACAGAAATCAAGGTAGACGGCGAAGAGCTACTAATCATGCGCGAAGATGACATCATCGCTATTGTTGAATAATTCAGAGACGAGAGGTTAATTCCCAATGAGTGCAAAAGAAATAAAATTTGGTGATGATGCGCGTGCGCGCATGGTCAACGGCGTTAACATCCTGGCCAACGCGGTCAAGATAACGCTAGGCCCCAAGGGCCGTAACGTAGTTATCGACAAGAGTTTTGGTGCGCCTACCGTAACCAAAGACGGAGTGTCGGTTGCGAAGGAAATTGAACTGGAAGACAAGTTTGAAAATATGGGTGCACAAATGGTGAAGGAAGTTGCATCTAAGACTTCCGATACCGCTGGTGACGGCACTACGACTGCTACAGTTTTAGCACAGGCCATCGTGCGCGAAGGTATGAAAGCAGTTGCTGCTGGTATGAATCCGATGGATCTAAAACGCGGAATTGACAAGGCCGTCATCGCCGCAGTCGAACATCTTCAATCAAATTCTATCCCCTGTGCTGATACTAAAGCCATCGCGCAGGTAGGTTCTATCTCTGCCAACGCCGATACCAGCATTGGTGACATCATTGCCAAAGCTATGGATAAGGTTGGCAAAGAGGGTGTTATCACCGTGGAAGAAGGTCAATCATTCGACAATGAACTGGAAGTAGTAGAAGGTATGCAGTTTGATCGTGGATACCTGTCGCCTTATTTTGTTAACGAACAGTCTTCTATGACGGCCGAACTCGAAGAACCGATGATTTTGCTATTCGACAAGAAAATTTCAAATATACGTGAATTACTGCCGATCCTCGAAGGTGTTGCCAAGGCCAGCAAGCCTTTATTGATCGTCGCCGAAGACATCGAAGGCGAAGCACTGGCGACTCTAGTAGTCAACAGCATGCGCGGTATTGTCAAGGTGTGTGCGGTAAAAGCGCCGGGCTTCGGTGACCGTCGCAAGGCAATGTTGCAGGATATCGCGGTTCTGACCGGTGGCCAGGTGATTTCTGAAGAAGTCGGCCTGAGCCTGGAAAAAACAACCCTGGACGACCTGGGATCTGCGAAGAAAGTAACGATTACCAAAGAGAACACCACCATCGTTGATGGTGGTGGTTCGACCGAGGAAATTCAGGGCCGCATCACTCAAATCAAGGCACAGATGGAAGAGTCAACTTCTGATTACGATACCGAAAAAATGCAGGAACGACTGGCGAAAATTGCTGGTGGCGTCGCTGTAATCAAAGTGGGTGCTGCGACTGAAATTGAATTGAAAGAAAAGAAAGCCCGGGTCGAAGACGCGCTGCATTCAACTCGCGCTGCGGTTGAAGAAGGCGTGGTCGCTGGTGGTGGCGTAGCATTGTTACGTGCTGGCATCTCGCTCGCCAAGCTGAAAGGCGAAAACGACGATCAAACCGTCGGCATCGACATTGCGCGTCGTGCAATGGAAGAACCAATCCGTCTAATCGTTGCCAACGCGGGCGCCGAAGCATCGGTTGTCGTGAACGAAGTCAAGGGCTTCAAGGGTAACAAGGGTTACAACGCTGCTACCGATGAATACGGCGACATGATCGAAATGGGTATTCTGGATCCAACCAAGGTAGCCCGGTCGGCACTACAAAATGCCGCATCGATTGCTGGCCTGTTGATCACAACCGAAGCCATGATCGCCGAAGCACCAAAAAAGGATAGTGCTGCAGCAGGCGCGCCTGACATGGGTGGAATGGGCGGCGGAATGGGTGGAATGGGCGGTATGATGTAAACCGCTCAAAAACCAGAGCTGTATGATAAAAAGCCCCGCTTTATGCGGGGTTTTTTTTGGGGTGATTAAAGCTAAATTTTTAGGTTATCTTGATGAATGCTAGAATCTCTGTAGGGCCGAATTTATTCGGCCAACACAAAATTGGTCGAATGAATTCGAACCTTGTGTCTCTCGCGATAGACTGATTAGCTATCAGTGTATCAGGTGAGGTGTGAGCCTGGTTTATCCAGTCAACAAATAATCAGGCAGGCTGTCCAACTAAATTTATTTTGGTTGCCCGGGATATTGTTTACGTCCATAGCCTAACATTTTACAGGTGGCGTTCAGTATCGTCTTCCTGTTGGTCGAGCAATTCTGTTTCCTGATTCGCTACGGCTTCGGCGTAATTGATCGCGTCGGGTGCGTTAAACTCGGCGATCGGTGTGCCTATTGTGCCGGTAGCGATTGAGAGTGTTTGATTTTCGACGGCAATACCCGCTCTTGAATTAATACGTATCAAGGTGAAAGCCAAAATCATCGCAAAAAATGTAGCGATTCCCCAAAAGAAATACTGCATTCCGTAAAAGTCCATAAAGAAGGCAACCATTATTGGGCCAGTGCTTAAGCCAATACCCGCCACCATGACCAGGCTGCCGCTGGCAGCGACTATCTGCCGTGGTTCGAGACGGTCGTTGGCGTACGCAATGCAAATCGAGTACATCGGTATTGCAGCGCCACCGAGCAATACAATATAAATATAGAAAATCAGGCTGTCTTTAGGCGCCAGCGCGGCGAGGATGCTGAAAACAATCGATATCGTAGAAATGGTCGCCATCACCAGGCGCCGACTGAGACGATCGGATATATAGCCGACCGGCCACTGCATGATCAGGCTGCCGATCATAAAACAGGCCATAAACCAGGAGATGGATTTGATATCGACCAGTATCGCGCTCGCGTAGATGGCGCCTAGCCCAAAAATAGTACCGTGCGCCATGCCAGTCAGACAATTGCCAATAACGGCCAGCGGCGATGCCCTGTAGAGCTCGAACACCGACATTTTCTCCGATATATCGAATACCGGTGCTGGTTTGGCGGTGAGTAATATTGGGATCAGGCCAAAAGAAATGATGATCGATGTCAGGATGAAAAGATCGATCGCATCGGGTTTCGCCAGGTTGAGTAGAAATTGCCCGGAACCAATTCCGAAAGTGACGATTAACATATAAACCGACAGGATTTTGCCCCGGGTTTTGTTGCTGGCGCGGTCGTTTAACCAGCTTTCGGTCACTACGAAAAAACCTGCGAAACAGATGCCAGTGACGACTCGCATCGCCATCCATACCGCAGGGCTAACATACATTCCATGAAACAATATCGAGATCGAAGCGAGCGAGGCGAGCGCCGAAAATACGCGTATGTGGCCCACTCGCTTCACCAGGTACGGAGCCAGAAACGAACCCATAAAAATACCGATAAAATATCCCGACATCATGATGCCAGTGGTGAAGATAGAAAATCCTTCAATACCTGCTCGAATCCCAAGCAAGGTTCCCTGCAGTCCATTTGCGATCATCATGAAACCAACACCTAGCAAAATTGCCCAGGAGGCCGCTAAATCTTTCCACATGTTAAAGACTCGTATGGTGCATATTTAAGGAGGCACTGCATCAGTCATCCACGACTGTGCAGAGCACGACCAATAAAAATTGTGATTATTATTAATCTCACATACCCAATAACTTAACAGTTATCATTACTGTCCCGTTAACTCAATAATCGTCATTCCGGCATGCTTTTAGCCGGAATCTAGTGTCTTAATACTCAGTTGTATCAATGAGCTGCACGAGATTCCCGCCTACGCGGGAATGACGAATGCTGTTCCAATGATTCATGTCTAAAATGATCATAAAATATTTAATCTTAAGTATAACAATAACTTAGTGGTTTAATAGAAAAGTTAACGGGCCGCAGTGAACAGTTATCTAAAATAGCAGTACTTCCTGTACCGTAGAAACTCTGTTATTGGCAGTGTTTCCTTGACGGTAATTCGAGTGAACGACCGAGTTGGCGGAATTCTAGTAGAGGTGTCGGTTTGCAGCAATCGGTAAAAGCAGGATTATATGAAATAATGGGGGAATTCTTAAGCCAGTACCGGATAACCAGCCGCTCGCGCAGCGATCTCTAAATCGAGTGTGCTCTGATATTCATCGATGTCTATGTATTCAAATCCTTTCAGGTGTAGTCTGTTCTTTAGTTTGTCGTCTAGCAGTGACAAGGCTTGATTCAGACATTCAGTAATGTTTTCCCCATTGTTATTGATAGTGCGTAGTTTGGGTATGACAAAAGGCAATCCGCAAGTTTTTGCGGTGAATCCTACGGATTTAACTCGAGCAGCGAGTTCGGGCCAGGCATCTACAATAAAACGATAGCTGACACAGTCGATCGCCGCTATATCAGCGCGTTGATTGGCTACCTCGGTAAGACTTTGCAAATGCGAGCCGGATAATTGTATTTCGCTAAAAAAAGTACCCTGTTGATTAAAGGCTGCAACAGCATGGCGCAATACATTCATACCACTATTGGAATCACTGGTATTAATGACCGCCCTTGAACCTTTACACTCCTCCAGTTTACTAAACGCACTATTTTTTGAAACGATCAACAGGCTGGAATAGAATTTATGATCGCAGCCTTCCACATCAAAAATCGGCACGCTTATCGGTGTCAGCGTATCGCGAAAAGCGGTTACTAATGGATAGCCACAAGTTTGCCCAAACCATAGAGAGGGGTTATTCAATACGGCATGACCGGTTTCGAAATTTAATAATCTGTCTACTTCAAATGTCGGTTTGGCCAGTTTGAAAAAATGTTCGAATAGTTTTTGCCAGGCGATACGTAATTCGTCGGTAAATGCGTACATACCGCAAGCAACAAATAACGGGGCCTGTTGTTTATCTGTCGCCTCACAATTCATGATATGGGATTTGATTTCATATTAATTTTTTAAACATCAACGGTGTATAAAGTCATGTAAGTTATCCTGAAACTGCTGAGGAAGACAAGGAGGGATTTTATGATATTGTTGAAACTGCGCACAAACTTCGATTTGTTTACATAAATCAACAAATATGCTTATAAATAACAACGCTTACATAGGTAGACTTAGGGCATTGGGTGAAATAATATTCAGGCATTAGTCAAAGTAGACTTCGTTATGAAAAGAAAAAGAGGCCGACGACGCACTAGCAGCCCGCGACCGGCGGTCAAGCCTAAACTTGAGCAGTTATTCAATCCCTACGCGCCTATAGAGGTGCTGATGGGGATGACCTGGATCTTATCCACGATGGCTCGATGCGCATTCTCGAGGATATCGGCCTCGAGGTGTTGAACGAACGCGCACTAGGCTTATACGAAGGGGAAGGGGCAAAGGTTGACTGGGATTTAAATCGCGTTTACCTGAGTCGGGAACTTGTGATGGAATGCCTGAAAACTGTACCTTCCAAATTTATCTTTCACGCTCGCAATGCTGAACGAAATAAATTAATCGGTGGTAATGCGATTAATTTCACTACGGTTGCGAGCGCGCCGAATTGTTCTGATCTGGAAGGTGGTAGACGCACCGGCAATTTCGAAGACTACTGTAATTTCCTACGACTGGCGCATAGTTTCGACATCATCGGATTTATCAGCGGATATCCGGTAGAACCGATTGATATACCACCCGATACACGGCATCTGGACGCTTCGCTTGCCGCGTACACATTAACCGACCGTGCATTTTCCTGCTACTGCCTGGGCGGCGGGCGGGTTAACGACGGTATCGAAATGGCCGCTATAGCGCGTGGTGTAGATCGTGAAACCCTGAAAAAAGAACCCAGTTTAATTACCGTGGTCAATACTAATTCCCCATTGCTCGTGGATGGGCCGATGCTGGACGGTTTGATGGAAATGGCGGAAAATGGCCAACCGACGATAGTCACGCCTTTCACCCTGTCAGGGGCGATGTGCCCGATTACGATTGCCGGTGCGCTGGCGCAACAAAACGCCGAGGCGCTCGGGGTAATAGCGCTGTCTCAAATCGTCAATCCTGGAGCGCCGATGGTATATGGCGGCTTTACTTCAAACGCAGATATGCGTACCGGAGCACCGGCATTTGGCACCCCGGAATATACCCGTGCAGCGTTCGCCAGCGGTCAGTTAGCACGCCGTTACAATCTACCGTTTCGGTCATCGAATACCAATGCTTCTAATTGTGTCGACGCGCAGGCGGCCTGGGAATCGCAGATGTCGTTGTGGGGCGCAGTAATGGGACACGCGCATGTGATCAAACACGCCGCTGGATGGCTCGAAGGGGGGCTTTGTGCCTCGTTCGAAAAATTCATCATCGATATAGACATGCTACAGATGATGGCCGAGACTTTGAAGCCGATTGAAGTAAACGAATCGACTCTTGCGCTCGACTCAATTCGTGAAGCCGGGCATGGTGGTCATTTCTTCGGTACCCGTCATACCCTGGAAAATTACACCACTGCATTTTATGAGCCCATAGTGTCCGACTGGAGTAATTATGAAACCTGGGTCGAAAAGGGCGAAAAAACCGCATACCAACGCGCCAATATAATTTACCGCCAATGTTTAAAGGACTACGAAGAACCACCCATAGATGAACAGGTAAAAATTTCACTCGAAAAGTATGTGAGTGAGCGGCGAATCGAGATAGAGAGCCAAAAGTGAAGCTACAGGAGCGCGTCACATTGTTTCAACAACGCCTGCAGCAGGTAATTACGCAAAGCGGGATGAATCGTTCGTCATTTGCATCATCTATATCGGTGGATCGCTCGACCTTGTCGCAGCTTTTATCACCGGAGAATGTGCGCCTGCCCCGTGCCGATACGGTGGCTTCAATTGCCGAAAATCACCAGATCAGTATCGACTGGTTGCTCGGCTTGACTCAGCAAGGTTCGTTAGGTGCGAACATCGTGCCAGAGGCTCTGCAAGTAGATGACTATTCGACGTCTATACTCGAGAAATATCTGGAATGGTATCGAGAAGCCATCGGATACAAGATTCGATATGTGCCGACCACGTTACCGGATTTATTAAAAACCGAAGCGGTGGCAGAATATGAATTCAATCGTTACGGTTCGGGCAAGGTCGATCAGAGTGTTCGCGATAATCAACTTTTGTTGTTACAGCAACGCCATCCGGGCAGCGAACTGGAAACCAGCCTGTCGTTACAGTCTTTACGTAGCTTTGCTCTCGGGCAGGGTATCTGGCAGGGGCTTAAGGTTCAATCACGAATAGAGCAGTTGCAGCGCATGATCGTACTGACTGACGAACTTTACCCGGGTTTTCGATGGTTTCTGTACGATGGTAAGGAAACCTATTCGTCGTCTTTCACAATATTCGGGCCACTACGTGCGACACTGTTTCTGGGTCATCTGTACGTGGTGGTGAATAGCATCGAACACATTCGTAAATTGACCGTGCGCTTTGACGACCTGATTCGAATGGCAATCGTGCATCCACACGAAATCCATAAAACGCTGGAGGGGCTGATCGATGAATGCCAATGAACTGCAGTTAGATAAATGCCCTATTCTTTAATTTCGGAGCTGATTTGGGATGGTGGTGCTGTGACCGTATGCAGCATGGATGCTGCGTCCGAGCTTACATGGACGTATTTACAGCGTGTCACAGGAGTACCATCTCGAATCAGCGTTATTCCGAGCCCATTATATCTATTTTATACGAGTTAAAAGCTAACCCATGTCCCAATCTTACGATGCAATAATCATAGGTGCCGGCATTATCGGTTGTGCGACTTCGTATGCGCTCGGGCGAAAGGGCTGGAGAGTATTAAATATAGACCGTTTACCTGCCTGTGGATACGGATCTACATCGGGCTCCTGCGCCATCATTCGTCCCTACTATTCGACTCTGGACGGCTCGGCAATGGCCTACGAGTCACATTTTTACTGGCGAGATTGGGCAGATTATCTGGGTGGTGTCGATATCGATGAAAAAGGCCTGATTCAGTATATCAACTGTGGATCCCTGGTGATGAAAACCAGTCTTAACGATTTTATGAAGCCCTGTATGGCGCTAATGGATGAACTCGGCTGTCCCTATGAAGAGTTCAGCCCAGAGCAAATAGTCGAGAAACTCCCTGTCTGGAATACCGAGTCTTTCGGTCCCGCAAAACGACCGGACGATGCGGAGTTTGGTGTCGCCAATGAGATACCCCTGCAGGGTGCTGTCATGTTCCGTGCGGGCGGTTATATCAACGACCCACAACTTGCGACGCACAATATAATGCGCGCCGCCGAAAAGTTTGGGTCTAGCTTTCTCTACAACGCGCAGGTGACTGAAATTAGACGATCTAATGATCGCGTTTGCGGTGTGACCCTCGCCAATAGTGACACGATCGATTCGCCAGTGGTATTAAATGTCGCCGGTCCTCACTCGTCAAAAATTAATCAATTGGCCGATGTTGAAAAAACCATGAAAGTTAAGACCCGTGCGCTGCGCCAGGAAGTCGCGCATGTACCCTTGCCGGAGGGTTATAATTCGGAGACGGCCTGTGTCACTTCGGATAGCGATATCGGCGTTTATACCCGGCCCGAGCATGGAAATAGTCTGTTAATCGGTAGTGAAGATCCCCCTGTGGATCAGCACGAATGGGTTGATCCCGACGATTATAATCACGATTTTACCGAGCAGTGGCGGGTACAGGTATTGCGAGTCTGCCAGCGAATACCGAATCTGGGTGTGCCGAATCAAATGCGCGGTGTGGTTGATTTATACGATGTCACCGATGACTGGATTCCGATTTACGATCGGTCCGACCTAAACGGGTTTTATATGGCAATCGGCACCAGTGGAAACCAGTTCAAGAATGCACCGATAGTCGGCGAGATGATGGCCGACATTATCGAAGCTTGCGAAAACGGCAACGATCAGGATAAAAGTCCGATTGATTTTCAATTGAAATACATCGATCGAACCGTCACGACAGGTTTTTACTCGCGATTGCGAGAAATCAATCAGGACAGTAGTTTCTCGGTATTAGGGTAAAAAAACATGAAGGCACACGCTCAAGTGGTAGTAATCGGTGGTGGCGTCATCGGTTGCAGTGTCATTTATCACCTCACTAAACTCGGTTGGAAAGACGTCGTTTTGATCGAGCGTTCCGAACTTACCTCGGGCTCGACCTGGCATGCGGCGGGCGGGTTTCACACCTTGAATGCGGATACCAATATGGCTGCGCTTCAAGGCTACACCATCGGTCTTTACCGAGAGCTGGAAGAGATAAGCGGACAATCCTGTAGTCTGCATCACGTCGGTGGTATCACGCTCGCCAGTACGCCCGAACGCATGGATTTTCTTAAGGCCGCGCGCGCGATGCACCGCCACATGGGTTTGGACACCGAGTTGGTCACGCCGGAGGAAATTAAAAAACTCAGCCCTATTACCAATACCGATGGCATACTCGGTGGGCTTTACGATCCGCTAGACGGACACCTTGACCCATCCGGTACCACGCATGCCTATGCGAAAGCAGCGCAGATGCTGGGTGCGGATATCGTTTTACGCAACCGCGTGCTGGAAACCAGTCAACAGGCCGACGGATGTTGGCAGGTAGTGACCGAACAGGGCACCATCATAGCCGAGCATCTGGTCAATGCGGCGGGCCTATGGGCGCGCGAAGTCGGTGAAATGGCTGGCGTATATCTGCCATTGCACCCGATGGAGCATCAGTATTTTGCTACCGATGATATCCCCGAGGTGTTCGACCGCGACAGCGAATTGCCGCACGTGATGGACCCCGAAGGCGAAAGTTATCTACGCCAGGAGGGCAGGGGGCTGGTCATCGGCTTTTACGAGCAAAATTGCGAACCCTGGGCAGTGGATGGCACACGCTGGGATTTCGGCCACGAACTGCTCACCGAGAACCTGGATCGAATCGGCGCTTCGATGGAAGTGGCGTTTAATCGTTATCCGGTTCTGGCTAACGCGGGTATTAAAACCATCATTAACGGACCCTTTACCTTTGCGCCCGATGGCAATCCATTGGTAGGGCCGGTACCGGGCCTGCAAAATTACTGGTCGGCCTGCGCGGTGATGGCCGGTTTCAGCCAGGGTGGGGGTGTCGGTTTAACTTTGGCCGAATGGATCATCGAAGGTGAACCGTCGCGCGACGTATTCGCAATGGACGTTGCCCGGTTTGGTGACTATTGCACCAAATCTTATACGCGACTGAAGGTGCGCGAAAACTACCAGAAACGTTTCGCAGTTTCTTACCCAAACGAAGAATTGCCCGCTGCGCGTCCGCTCGATACTACGCCTGCCTACGCTATTTGGCAGCAGAAAAACGCGGTATTCGGATCGGCATACGGAATGGAGCATGTCAATTATTTCGCGCCGGTCGGCGAAGAACCTTACGAAATACCTTCGTTTCGACGCTCCAATGCATTCGACACGATAGCCGAAGAATGCCTGGCTGTGCGCAACGCGGTCGGCATTAACGAGGTGCACAACTTTGGCAAATACGAAGTCAGCGGGCCGGGTGCACTCGAGTATCTCGATACCATCATGGCGGGCAGGATGCCTAAAGTCGGTCGTCTCAGTTTAAACCCGATGTTAAGCCCGAAAGGCAAAATCATTGGCGATTTTACCGTCGCGCAAATTCGTCCAGATGTTTTCCAGGTCACCGCCTCTTTCGCCGCACAGGCATATCACATGCGTTGGTTCGAACAGCATCTACCCGACCAGGGCGTGTATCTGGAGAACGTGTCAAAAACGCGCATCGGGTTTCAAATTGCCGGTCCGAATGCGCGCGAACTTTTAGGACGGGTCACTCGGGCGGATGTTTCGAACCAGGCCATTCCGTTTTTGGCTGTTTGCGAGATCGAAGTCGGCCAATGCCAGGCAATCGTGCAGCGAGTCAGTTACACCGGAGATAGAGGTTACGAAATTTATGTACCATCACACCACCAGGTCGCGCTTTATCAAATTTTGAGCGAAGCGGGTAAAGACCTGGGACTGAAGCCCTTCGGTATGCGCGCAATGATGAGTTTGCGTCTGGATAAATCGTTCGGCTCGTGGATGCGCGAATTCAAGCCTGATTACACGCCTATGGAAACGGGGCTCGATCGTTTTATCGATTATAATAAAGCCAGCAATTTCATCGGCAAGCAGGCTGCGCTGGCAGAAAAGGAGCAAGGTGTCGAGAGAAAATTATGCACCTTTGTGGTAGAGGCCAAAGACGCCGATGTCGATGCTTACGAACCTGTCTGGCACGATGGGGAAGTGGTCGGATTCGTGACTTCGGGTGGGTATTCACACACCACTAAAAAGAGTATTGCCTACGGGTTCCTACCGGTCGGACTGATCAAAGAAGGTCGCCAGGTAGAAATCGAAATTCTCGGTGAAATGATTCCCGCAACCTTATATAAGGAACCACTATTCGACCCGAGAAATGAGTATTTGAAAGGTTAGGAAAGGTTTCAGATGAAACTCTTCCAGCCGTCGATTATCCAGGATTAAACTGTGCGACTTCTTGTATTCCAGCATATTGAATGCGAACATCCCGGTTCGTTGCGTGGCTTTCTGAATGCAGATGGGTTCGAGTGGCAGGCGATCAATCTACAGTGTGGTGAGGAAATTCCACCCCTGGAGAATTATGATGCACTGTGGGTAATGGGTGGCCCAATGGATGTCTGGGACATCGATGAATACCCCTGGCTTATCGCGGAAAAAGCCGCCATAAGACGATGGGTGGGCGAATTGGATAAGCCTTACCTGGGCCTTTGCCTCGGTCACCAATTATTAGCCGATGCACTAGGCGGGAAGTGTGGGCTGCAGGTGCCACCGGAAATCGGTGTACTCGATGTCTCGCTCACTGAACACGGCCAAAAAGATGTACTTTTCGACGGTCTGCCCATACAGCAAAAATGTCTGCAGTGGCATTCCGTGTGCGTTGAACAAATTCCCGATCATTCGACTATTCTCGCCAGTTCCAATAGCTGTCGAGTACAGGCTCTACGCGTTGGAGACAAGGCCTGGTCGATGCAGTATCACGTGGAAATTGAGGCCGACACCGTGGCCAATTGGGGTGAAGTGCCCGCTTACAGGGCCGCACTCGAATCGACCCTGGGCCCCGGCGCATTGACTTCGATTAAACACGAGGCCGATAGACACATGGCAGGATTCCTTCGATGCGCTGAAAAGCTATATCGAAATTTTATTGATAAGATTTTAGATCGGTGAGTCCCGATTATTAGCGTACATAGCTTGCCTCCAGACGTTGACTCAGGTCGAATCCCAGCGTTAGCTGTAATGCACTCTTCAGTTCTGCCTTGTCTTTTAGAAAAGCCTTTAGCTTGTCTTTTGGCCACGACATGTAGTGGGTTTCCTCGATAGCGACTATATCCGTCGGTGCCGAGCGCTTGGCGATCACGATCAGAATGCGCAACCATAATATGTCTCGCACCAGGAAAGAAAACAGATACAGATTATTGGCGATGTTGATTAGATAATCCATAATATGCTCCCTACGTGTGGCGCGAATACTAGCATCCAGGAATCGAGGGAGAAATAAGTTGTGGTTAACGGACAGAATTAAACTATAGTAATTCTGAAATTCTTAAAAATTTTGGCTCTGGCCGAGAACCAAAGTTATGAAATCTGAGGCACAAGATGATGAACGTCGTCGCTTTCATCGAGTTGGATTTCATGCCGACGCATTACTAAAATTACCGGCTGATACCCTGTCGGTAGAAATTCTCGATATATCTTTGGCAGGTGCGCTAATCAAGGTGGATCCGACCGTGACTCTGGAGCAAGGGAGTCAGGCGTCGTTGATTGTTAGACTCAGCGAAGAAGTGCAGATAAAAATGACCGGAGATCTCCTGTCACACGGTCATGGTAATTATGCATTGCATCGAATCTTAAGGGAACCAGAAAACGATAACCATCTCAGGCCACTGCTGGAGCTTAATCTGGGCGACCCGAAATTGATGGAGCGCGATATTCAAACTCTGATCGAAGAGTACCAGTGCAGCGCTTAATCATGCGCGGGACTAAATAGACATCCGCTACGATTCTTCGACCAGAAATCGGTGAATACGTGGCTCGAGCCATGATTGAGGTTTTAAGAAATTGCTTTGCCAAAATCCCACATGCCCTCCATGATGGGATAATTCGAGTGTGACAGTGGCCGACAGCTCGTCTTTCTCCGGGAGAACTCGTGCCGACATGAATGGGTCATCGACGGATTGAATAATTAATACAGGCTTTTCAATTCGGCCCAAAAATTGCCGAGAACTACATCTTTGATAGTAATGCTCGGCGCCATCGTATCCATGAATCGGCGCGGTAAAGCAATCGTCAAACTCACGAAAATTTCTCATCGAACCTGGGGACGGAAAAGAGAATCTACTTTGTGCGAGTAAATCCTTTTTCAGCTTTAGTTTTTTAATCATCCTTTTCAGTAAGCTAGACTGGTAGACTTTCGCGAATCCACGATCCATCTCATCTGAGCAGATATCGAGCCTCATCGGCACAGATACAGCCACTGCGCCGTGAATGCTGGGGTCAGTGTCATCTTCGCCCATATATTTGAGAACCAGATTGCCGCCGAGTGAATAGCCGAGCAGAATTATTTTATTAATGCCCAGTAGTTTTAAGTGTTCGATAACCAGTTTGAGATCATCGGTGGCACCTGAATGGTAACTGCGTAATAGTCGATTGGGCTCTCCGCTGCAACCCCGAAAATGCATTAAAACTGCCGCAATTTGGTGCCGGTTACAGTAATTAAGTATGCGTTTAACATAAGACGACTGTATTGAACCTTCTAGTCCGTGCAGAATCAAAAGGGTAGTATCCGAACGCGCCTGGGACCACATTAAATCGATGAAGTCACCATCGGCTAACTCGACCCTTTCTTTATCGACAACCGGGCTGGCAGGATGAATGATACTGGGCAGGATGGTTTGCAGGTGACGATTTGGCAGAAACCAGGCCGGTTTAAATAAGCTTTGTTTGATCATAATCAATTCTTTGGATTGTATTCATAACGTTTTTTGGCTAGCCTGCACGCACTTTTATCCCTGGCTCACGATGTCTGATACACCTCTACTTGAAATTAGCAATCTCGCCTGTATTCGCGATGACCGGGTGCTGTTCGAGCATATTAGTTTATCGCTAACAGCCGGGCAAATGCTATTAGTGGAAGGCCCTAATGGGAGTGGTAAAACCAGTTTATTGCGAATTATCACCGGATTGAAGCTGGCCGACGAAGGTGAGGTACTTTGGCAGGGAAAGTCTATCCAGCAATTAACCGCAGATTATTACGAGCAGATCAATTATGTTGGCCATCACGATGGGGTAAAACGCGGACTCACCTGTCTCGAAAATTTGCGCCTGGTGCAGGCGATGGGTAAACCCTCAGCGCTGGATCTGGATTCGGCACTGGAACAGGTTAATCTATATCGTTATGGCGATACTGAGGTGCGTAACTTATCGGCCGGGCAAAAACGCAGGTTGGCGCTGGCACGGTTACTGGTAACTGAATCCGAGCTATGGATACTGGATGAACCTTTTACCTCGCTGGATCAGGCCAGCATGAAATTGTTTAAATCATTGTTCGAACGACATCTGCAAGATCGAGGTTTGATCGTGATGACTTCGCATCACGTAATTGAAATGCCCGAGGCGCAGGTAAAACATCTGGAACTAGGCGAATGAACCGTCTGTCTCTCACACAGGCTTTCGTTTATCTCCTGCGACGGGATCTGACGCTGGCCTATCGAAATCGGGCCGAATTTACCAACCCATTGCTGTTTTTCGTATTGGTGATATCGCTGTTTCCACTGGCAATCGGGCCATCACCAGCATTGTTGCAATCTATTGCTCCGGGCATTATCTGGGTTGCCGCGCTGCTCGCCGCGATGTTATCGCTGGATAGTATTTTTCGCTCCGACTTTGATGATGGCTCGCTCGAACAATTATTGCTCAGTGCGCACCCGGTACCGGTTCTGGTAATGGCCAAAGTTTGTGCACACTGGCTCGTGACCGGCGCGCCTTTGCTGCTGATAGCGCCAGTGCTGGCAGAAATGCTCGGTATGCCCTCATCGGCGCAGGGAGTATTGTTTTTAACCATATTGATAGGAACTCCGATACTGAGTTTACTCGGATCAATTGGTGTCGCATTAACGGTCGGCCTGCCGAAAGGTGGTATAATTCTGTCTATTCTGGTGTTGCCTCTTTACGTGCCAGTATTAATCTTTGCGGCTAGTGCAATCACAGGCGCAGTCGGTGGCCTAAATGTGTCAGCACAAATATACATGTTGCTGGCATTTTTGTTTTTAGCGCTCTCCCTGTCCCCCTGGGCAACCGCTGCAGCGCTTCGAATGAGTATGAGTTAATGAGTATGAAGAAGTATGTTTTTGTGGTTTCATAAATTAGGCTCAGCGCCACATTTTTACCGGATCGCGGGACAATGGATACCGTGGCTGGGTGCCTTGTTTGCATTGTTATTGGTCGCAGGGCTTTATGGCGGATTGGTGCTGGCGCCACCGGATTACCAGCAGGGCGATAGCTACCGAATTATCTTTATTCACGTACCGTCTGCCTGGATGTCGTTATTTATCTATCTGGTGATGGCCGCTTGCGGGCTTGTGATTGTCGTCTGGCGTATGAAGTTGGCTGAAGTCGTTTTAATCAGCAGCGCACCGATAGGCGCGAGTTTCACATTTCTTGCGCTGGTCACGGGGTCACTCTGGGGCAAACCGATGTGGGGTACCTGGTGGGTATGGGATGCGCGCCTGACTTCGGAATTGATTTTGCTGTTTTTGTACCTGGGTGTGATCGGCCTGCACAATGCGATAGAAGACAAGCGCGTGGCCGCGAGGGCGGTTGCTATCCTGGCCATTGTGGGTGTGGTCAATATCCCGATTATTCATTATTCTGTGGAATGGTGGAATTCGTTGCACCAGGGTCCGACAGTGACCAAGTTTGACAAGCCCTCGATCCACTGGAGCATGTTGATACCACTCTTGCTGATGGCGCTTGCTTTTCAAGTTTATTATGTGCTCGCTCTGTTTAAAAGATGCCGGACCGAGCTATTACAACGCGAACGCAATAGTAAGTGGGTCGAAGAAATCAGCAAATTATAGGAACTTTTCAGGTTAAATACATGTCAGAATTTCTCGATATGGGCGGATACGCCATTTATGTCTGGCCCTCGTATGGGTTGGCGATGATTGTTCTATGGCTGAACTGGTATTTGCCGGGGCGGCAACACAAAGAGGTATTACGACAATTGAAACGACGTCATCGAGACGGGGATAAATAATTATGACGCCTGCTCGAAAAAAAAGACTCGCACTCATTTTATTGATGGTTACTGGCATAGCCATAGGCCTGGGTTTTGCGCTCAAATCGCTAGACGAAAACATCGTGTTTTTCTTTAGTCCAAGTGAAGTGTCGGAGGGCAAGGCGCCGAAGAATCAGTTATTCCGCATCGGCGGTATGGTGGTGGAAGGTAGTGTCAGTCGTCCCGGCGATGGGCTGACCGTGCAATTCGACCTGACCGATAATGCCAGGCAGGTGACAGTGCGTTACACCGGTATTCTGCCCGACCTGTTTCGCGAGGGACAGGGCATAATCGCGAATGGGCAGATAGGCGATGATGGCGCATTCATCGCACGCGAAGTGCTTGCCAAACACGATGAAAACTATATGCCGCCAGAAGTCGCTGCAGCATTAGAGGCAGCCAAGGACCGCTACTAATGCACTATTCGCAAGATTACCACGTTTGCCCCGCGCTGGTTCGCCAGCCCGGTCGATCCTCGCGTATTTTTCATACACTCCGGTTCTCGGCTCTGGCATCCTGCTCCGCTCTATCTCCGATACGTCGGACCGACGGAGCGCCGCCCGCAACATCCATGCAGTCGTGTGCGCGGGGATTCCCTGCACTCGTGAGAAAATCACTATTTTTAGGAGCTCCTTTGACTCAAATTAAATTGAAACTAGTTTTATGATTCCAGAAATCGGTCACTTTGCTCTTATTATCGCCTTGTTTATGGCTATTGTTCAGGCGGTGCTGCCGCTAGCCGGGGCACAATTGGGTATTCAGCGATGGGTCGCATTGGCGAGGCCGAGCACATTCGGGCAATTGCTTTTTGTTGGTATAGCCTATGCCTGCCTGACCTGGGCATTCATCCAGCACGATTTTTCGGTACTTTATGTGGCGAAGAATTCAAACACCGAATTACCATTTATGTACCTGATTTCCGGAGTATGGGGTTCGCATGAAGGCTCGCTACTGTTGTGGTCGTTGATTCTGTCTCTATGGAGCGCTGCGGTGGCACTTTTCAGCTCTAATGTGCCACAGGTAATGCGCGCGCGCGTACTCGGCGTCATGGGCCTGATTAGTGTCGGGTTTTTACTGTTCATACTGATTACCTCTAACCCATTCGATCGGCTTTTCCCAGCCATTGCCGAAGGCAGTGATTTGAATCCGTTGCTCCAGGATATAGGGCTCGCGATTCATCCGCCGATGTTGTACATCGGCTATGTGGGATTTTCAGTTGCGTTTGCATTTTCGATTGCGGCGCTTTTATCCGGGCAGGTTGATTCAGCCTGGGCACGCTGGGCGCGTCCCTGGACTAATGTAGCCTGGCTATTCCTGACACTGGGTATCGCACTCGGTAGCTGGTGGGCTTACTACGAACTGGGTTGGGGCGGCTGGTGGTTTTGGGACCCGGTAGAAAACGCCTCGTTTATGCCGTGGCTAGTGGGTACGGCATTAATGCACTCGCTCGCGATTACCGAAAAACGCGGCACATTCAAGGCCTGGACCGCATTGCTGGCTATTTTCGCATTTTCGTTAAGCCTGCTAGGCACTTTTCTGGTGCGCTCGGGTGTGCTTACCTCGGTACACGCTTTCGCCAATGATCCGGCACGTGGAATATTTATCCTCGCATTTCTAGGCCTGGTCATAGGGGGGTCATTGGCACTCTATTCCTGGCGTGCGCCAATGTTGAAAAGTGCGGCGCAAACCCGATTGCTTTCGAGAGAGATGGCTTTATTGTTCAACAATATATTCCTTACGGTCGCGGCCGCAGCGATATTGCTCGGTACCTTATATCCGATTGCGATCGATGCAATGGGTGGCAAAATTTCGGTCGGGGCGCCCTATTTCAATTTAGTGTTTCTGAGCCTGACCGCGCCGTTGGGTATTCTTATGGGTGTGGGCATGTTAATACGCTGGAGAAACGACACTGTTCGACGCCTGCTATCGACGTTTCGAATACCCGCCCTGGCGGTCGTTGTGATCGCACTGCTGATCAGTTTTACCCTGCCGGTATGGATTTGGACCGCATTCCTCGGGCTAGCAATGGCTCTGTGGATTGTATCCAGTATCCTTCTCGCATTGCGGGATCGATTTCGTTCCAGGCCTTTTTATGCCACACTACGCGCTACCCCTGCTGGCTATTACGGCATGCTGCTTGGTCATATTGGCATTGCATTTTTTATCGTCGGCATGACCCTGACCAGTTTGTATACAGTGGAAAAAGATGTGCGTATGGCCCCGGGCGATACTTACGAGGTAGCCGGGTATCGATTCCTGTTCAATGGGGTGCGCGAGTTTCAGGTGGATAACTATCTGGCTACCCGTGGGAGCTTCAGCGTAAGCCAGGATAATAGTAGTTTCAAAGCAGAATTAACCCCCGAAAAACGCATTTACCAGGTACAAAAGTCACCGATGACCGAGGCTGCAATTGATGCGGGATTTACACGCGATCTGTTCATCGCACTGGGAGAGCCGCTGGACGACAAGGGAAGTTGGGCAATTCGCATTTATTACAAACCCTTTATCCGCTGGATATGGCTTGGAGCGATCATCATGGCACTAGGCGGGTTATTTGCAGCCAGCGATCGGCGATATCGTCAATTTTCACGGTCGAGTGCCTCGGTCCCCGCAAACGCGAACGCGAAGGCCGCTGTTTGATGCGTTATGCAACCCCACTGGGTATATTTATTTTGATGGTCGGTTTGCTCGGTTATGGACTGAGCCTCGACCCAAAAAAGATTCCATCACCACTAATCGGCAAGCCCGCGCCAGCATTTTCGCTGGCCAGCTTACATGCACCACAAAATCGGATCACCGAAAAAGATTTTCAGGGCCAGGTATGGGTGCTCAATGTATGGGCTTCCTGGTGTGTCGCCTGTCGGGCCGAACATGAAGTCATAAAGCGCCTGTCGCGGCAGGGTATCGCGAGAGTCGTCGGCCTGAATTATAAGGACAAACCCGAAGATGCACGGGCCTGGTTGCAGCAGTTGGGCGATCCTTACGCGCTGAGCTTGATGGATCAGCATGGCAGGGTCGGCATCGACTGGGGGGTATACGGGGTACCGGAAACTTTCATTATTGGCAAGGATGGCCTGATTAAGTACAAGCATATCGGGCCAATCACGTTCGAAATTCTGGATGCGGAAGTGATACCGATGCTGAAAAAATTATTGGGTTGATCTAATGCCCAGATTAACCCTGTTGTGTTTTGTGCTTTTCGCCTCCGCTGCGATCGGAGCCTATGAATTCGAATCGGCGCAAATGGAAGCCGATTATCTCAAGTTAACCAACGAGTTACGTTGCCTGGTGTGTCAAAATCAAAACCTGGCCGGCTCCAATGCTGACCTCGCGAAGGATTTGCGCCAGCAAACCTACGAAATGCTGATGCAGGGTAAATCTCCAGACCAGATAGTCGAATACATGGTGGCGCGCTACGGTGATTTTGTATCGTACCGCCCTCAATTAAAACGCAACACGATATTATTATGGATCGGCCCCTTTGCTTTACTCGCGCTGGTATCGGTTCTGGTGATTCGCGCCATACGAAAAAAACAGAAACTGAGGCCACCTGACGCCGAGTCGATGAAGCGCGCCCAGCAATTGCTAGCGAACTCCGAAGGGAAGCCATAATGTTCTGGATTGCAGTGATTGGCCTGTTGCTAGTGGCCTCGTTTATTCTGGTAATCCCGATAATCAAAACCCGGCCTTCGCTCGCGCCAGATGATCGACAGCAACAAAATATCGCGATAGCGAGAGAAAAAAAGTCCTTGTTGGAAACTCAATTAAGTGAAGGTGAAGTCAGCCAGGAGGAATTCGATAGTGCATTCCTCGATCTACAGACCTCGCTGGCGTTAGATCTGGAAAGATCCGAGCCCACCGAACATCGGCACCGTGGAAACTGGGCCATCTGGGCGGTGTTAGTAATATTGCCATTATTGAGTTTTGGTTTTTATTTTCAGTTTGGCGAATATCGCGTAATCGAAAACCCATCTCTCGCCCAGGTTCCAGCTCGGCGGGAGTTAGCAGTTTCGCCGGAGAACATGAGCGTCGAAGAAATGGTCGAGGCGGTCAAGCAACGCCTGCGCGATAATCCGGAAGATGCAAATGGATGGTTTATACTCGGCAGGACATTGATGTCACTGCAGAAAATTGACCAGGCCGTGACTGCATACCAACGGACCTACGACCTCGTTGGTGAGGATCCCGGGGTCTTGCTCTCGCTTGCCGATGCGCTCGCGATGCAACAGGAAGGAATGATGGCGGGTGAGCCGGAACAACTCGTGTTACGTGCGCTTGAAATTTCTCCTCAGGAACCAAATGGGCTTTGGCTGGCAGGATTAGCGGCCGAGCAAAAGCAGGAATTTGCATTGGCACACGATTACTGGACACGCCTGTTACCGCTGATAGATGAGGATCCGGAATCGATTCGGGAAGTGCGTGGTTTAATTGATGCTCTCGAGCAAATCGACCCTAAGCTCCAGAGCGACCTGGTCACAGGCGCGATATTGACCCTGGCGGTGAGCCTGTCGGAAGCGATACAGCATCTTGCTAATGAAAACGATTCGGTATTTGTGTACGCGAAGGCGATGAATGGCCCGCCAATGCCGCTTGCCGTGAAGCGTCTTTCTGTAGCGGAATTGCCAGCACGGATTACCCTGAGCGACGATGACGCGATGGTCGCAAGCATGAAACTGTCGTCCTTTGATGAAATTATCGTCGGCGCGCGCGTATCAAAAAGTGGTAATCCAGTCGCCCAGGTCGGCGATCTGTATTTTGAGATAAAGGGTGTGGATACTAATAACCTGCCGCCAGAACTGGCGTTGTCGATCAGCCTGGTTAAGTAGTTTTATAGCACTGGATTCCGGATAATTCCTTTGGAATTTCCGGAAAGACGGTGTTTATTAAAAGTGTCATTAACGGTGTTTCTTAAAAACCGTTAAACGGCGTTTATTACCAAAAACCGTCGTTCCGGCCCCCGAGCCGGAATCTATGTGACAGAAAACCCCGGACTTGATTAAAGCTGGGTTAACCAAACACCCGTTTTATATCCTCGTAGGGGGCGGTTATCGCGTAGACATTTTTGTAGCCCATTTGCTGTAAGGTCAGCGCTGTGAGTGAGGCGCGCCCACCGCCAGCGCAGTGGGTCAGTATTACCACCTCGGTATCCGGGCAAAGTTTCGGGGCTTTCATCTCGATTAATCCGCGTGAGATATTGATCGAATCATTGAGTTTTGACTTGGCCGCACTTTCACCCTCGCGAACATCGATGATCACTGCATTATCGGATTCGTCGTAGAGCTTTTTGGCCGAATCTACGTCGAGGCAGTTAATTTGTGCCTGGGCTTCGGCAATAAATTCACCGGCTGTTTTTATCATGGGTATTCTCTGTGATTAACGGGAAGTTTTCTGGCGACAGGCTATTTTAAGGAACATTGCGAGATCGCGCAACGGTGGCAGTAATCTGTTTCGCCCAGGCGGGAATCGAGGCTCCTCAGGTGCGATCAGGTTAATCAATAAAATCTGTTCATTTCCCAGCTGGATCGATGCTCGCTGGATTCCAGACTTTGACCGCTTGCCTGATGACTTCCTCGGGACTGGCCTGATCCATATCCGGCTCTGTTGATTGCCCAAGAAAGTGCATCGCCGACACCAGTAGTTTCGATGGCTGCGTCGTATCGACTGCGGTCGCGCCAGCCTGCTTACTCAACTTTTCACCACGCATATTCTTGATCAGTGGGAGATGCAGATATTCGGGTTCGGGCAACCCGAGTAGTGTCTGTAAAAAAATATGCAGGCAGGTGGATTGAAGTAGGTCAGCGCCGCGTACGATTTGATTAATGCCCTGTTGTGCGTCGTCTACCACCACGGCCAGGTGATACGCGTATATGCCGTCGGCACGACGCAACACGAAGTCGCCAACTTGATCGCGAATATTTAATTCGATCGGCCCGAAAACCTGATCGATAAACGCTGATGCGGTAATTGCATCGGTGTTCACCCTAACCGAATGGATAGTCGGATCTAAATTTTTATGGCGACAAATTCCAGGATAAATCTGGCCCATAGGACCGGTTTTGGCGCCGATATTCCTTAGCGTTCTACGGCTGCATTCGCAGGCGTAACTATGCCCCCGTTCGATCAATGCCGATAAACTGTCCTGGTAATATTCGAATTGCTCGCTCTGGTACAGGATCTCGCCATCCCACTCGAATCCAAATGTTTCTAGATCCTGCAATATTTGTCGATCTGACCCCTCGACTACGCGCGGAGTATCGACATCCTCGATGCGTAATAACCATTGTCCCTGTTGGGATTTGCTCTGGCAGTAGCTTGCCAGCGCAGCCACCAGCGAACCGAAGTGTAAAGGGCCCGATGGGGTCGGCGCAAAACGACCGACAATGGTGACGTCTTTATTCAAGTGAGCAGGTGGTCGAGTATTCCCTGATAGATTTCCGACAGGCGATCGAGGTCGGAAATCCTGATATTTTCGTTGATTTTATGGATCGTGGCGTTTACCGGACCGAGCTCTAGCACCTGCGCACCGGTAGGCGCGATGAAGCGCCCATCCGAAGTGCCGCCCGCGGTGGATAATTCGGCATCGATGCCGGTTATCTGTTTGATCGACTGTTTCGCGGCCTCGACCAGTGCACCTTCTCTGGTCAGAAACGGCAGACCCGATAGCGTCCAGTCAATCGAGTAATCGAGGTCGTATTTTTGCAGTACCGCCTCGGTGGTATCGATGATTTGTTGCTGGTCGAGCTCGGTTGAATAGCGCAGATTAAAACGAATTTCGATCCGCCCGGGAATCACGTTGTCCACGCCAGTACCCGAATTAATATTAGATATTTGAAAACTGGTCGCCGGGAAATGGCTATTTCCCTGATCCCATTCGAGGCTACACAATTCATTCAACGCAGGCATGACCCTGTGAATTGGATTGTCGGCTAGTTGCGGGTAGGCAACATGCCCCTGTACGCCGTGAATCGTCAAACTCGCACCAAGCGAACCCCGGCGCCCGTTTTTGATCACATCACCCAGCTTTTCGCTGCTCGAAGGTTCGCCGACTAGCGCCCAGTCGATTTTTTCGTCGCGTGCTTCGAGTGTTTCAATTACTTTGACCGTGCCATTGAGCGCCGGTCCTTCCTCGTCGCTGGTAATTAAAAATGCTATCGATCCCAGATGGTCAGCATGTTGTTGCACGAAACGTTCGCAGGCTGTCACCATCGCTGCGATGCCCGATTTCATATCGGCGGCGCCGCGACCGAATAAGAAACCGTCGCGGATATCAGGTTTGAATGGGTCGCTGTGCCAGTCCTCCAATGGTCCGGTCGGTACCACGTCGGTGTGCCCTGCAAATGCGAATAACGGAGATGAGGCGCCTCGGCGCGCCCAAAGATTGGTGACTTCGCCAAACTTCAGAGTTTCACACTCAAAACCGATGCGCGCCAGGCGTTCGATTAAGATAGACTGGCAACCACCGTCGTTCGGGGTCACCGACGGTATTTCCATAAGCTTTTTTAACAGGCTAAGGGTTTCCGATTCCATCAGTGATTAAAAATTCCAGAATAATTTTGCGCGCTAAACCCGATAGGCTGCATATCGTTGCTTTCCAGCAGTGGCCGCTTAATGATGGCTGAAATTTCATGCATCAGATCGAGTGCCGGATCAAACAGTATTTCGATTTCTTGATCGTATCGCAATTTACGATGCCGTAGAGAATTACCGATTCGGTCATGACTCGCTGTGTGTTCCCTAAATGTTGCGCAGTAATTCGTTAATGCCGACTTTGCTACGTGTCTTTTCATCGACCTGCTTGACGATAACAGCACAATAGAGGCTGTATTTTCCATTTTTTGCGGGCAGGTTGCCCGACACCACGACCGAGCCAGCGGGAATGCGCCCATAGGTGACTTTATCGGTCTCACGATTGTAAATTCGCGTACTCTGGCCAATATAAACCCCCATGGAAATCACCGAATTTTTTTCCACGATAACGCCTTCCACCACTTCGGAACGAGCCCCGATGAAACAGTTGTCTTCGATGATTGTGGGTGATGCCTGCAACGGTTCGAGTACGCCGCCGATGCCGACGCCACCCGAAAGGTGCACATTTTTGCCAATTTGTGCGCAGGAACCGACCGTGGCCCAGGTATCGACCATCGTGCCGCTATCGACGTAGGCACCGATGTTGATGAAAGAGGGCATTAGCACGACACCCGATGCAATAAATGCGCCCCTGCGGACTGTAGCCGGCGGCACAATACGCACCCCGCGATTGGCAAACTCCAGCACACCACTGTCGGCAAATTTTGATTCCACCTTGTCATAATAGTGGGTGAATCCGCCCTCCATGACCTGGTTGTCGCGGATTCGAAAGGATAAAAGTACGGCCATTTTCAACCACTCGTTAACCTGCCAGCCCTTGTCGGTCGGTTCGGCCACGCGTGCTTTGCCTGAATCCAGTAACTCGATGGCTTCGAGTATCGCATTCTTGACAGTCGAGTCGACATTGCCCGGGTTAATGTCAGCACGTTTTTCGAACGCCTGTTCGATAATTTGCTGAATTTTTGACATTATTTTCTCCTATAGCTTCGATAACAGGCTATTGATACGATTGGCCGCATCCAGGCACTCGTCCAGTGGTGCAACCAGTGCCATACGAATTTTATTTTCACCCGGATTACCCTCGCTTGTACTGCGCGAAAGAAACTGTCCCGGTAACACTGTAATATTCTGCTCGGCATAAAGACGTTGGGTGAAACTGGTGTCGACGATTGGTGTTGTCGCCCAGAGGTAAAAACCGGCCTGTGGCTTTTGCGGCGCGAGTGTAGCAGAAAGTATTGATAGAACCCGGTCAAATTTTTCACGGTATCGATTTCGATTTTCAATGACATGCCGCTCGTCGCTCCAGGCGGCAGTGCTTGCAGTCTGCGTAGCTGGTGGCATCGAGCAGCCCTGGTAGGTTCGATAAAGTAGAAATTTTTCGAGTAATTTTGCGTCGCCCGCGACGAAGCCGGAACGAAGCCCTGGCAGGTTAGAGCGTTTCGAGAGGCTATGAAATACCAGGCAGCGGTCGAAATTGTTCAATCCCATCGATGCCGCCGCGCCGAGCAATCCCGCTGGAGGCTGGTTTTCGTCGAAATAAATTTCGGAATAGCACTCGTCGCTCGCGATCACGAAATCGTATTGCTGCGCCAGTCGAATGAGTTTCTGCAGGTAGTCATTGCTCATCACTGAACCGGTGGGATTGCCTGGCGTGCAAATATACATCATCTGGCATTGTGCCCACTGTTCGGGCGTAACTGCGTCTAGATCGGGAAGGAAGTTATTTTCCTCGAAACAATTCAGGTAATGTGGCTGCGCGCCTGCCATAATCGCCGCGCCCTCGTATATCTGATAAAAAGGATTGGGCATCATCACCAGTGGCGTCGCGGTGGAACTGTCGACGATACACTGGGCGATAGCGAATAGCGCTTCACGCGTACCGTTGACGGGCAAAACATGAATCTCGGGGTCTAGCTCGGAAGGCGCTATTTGAAATCGCTTGCACAACCAGGCTGCAATCGCCTCGCGTAATTCTAGTTTCCCCCGGGTACTTGGGTAGCTCGACAGTTGATGCATGTGCGCGATCAGGCTTTCGATGACGAAGTGAGGGGCCGGATGTTGCGGTTCACCAATAGACAAAGCGATATGATTTAAATGGGCTGGCGGAGTCAGGCCCTGCTTCAGTATCGATAGCTTTTCGAACGGATAGGGGTGTAAACGCTTTAAATCGTTGTTCATCTTGTTGGTTGGATCTCAATTGAGGCTATTATAACGGCCGCACTAAATTCGGCACAGAAGTAATTGCTCCTTTCCTGGTCGGGTATATTTAGTTTAAAGTGCCGGGGTTTTTATGCTCCGGGCGTAACTGATGACAGCAAAATGTTCGAACTCCCTACAAAGTCAGGTAGTACTGGTGACCGCCGGTGGATCCGGTATCGGTCGCGTCATTAGCGAGTCCTATTTGTCGCTCGGTGCCAGGGTTCATATATGTGATATATCGCAGACAATGCTCGATCAGTGTCGGCTTGCAAACCCAGATTTAACCATCAGCCTCTGCGATGTTTCCGATCCTGCGCAGGTGGAGGCGCTGTTTGCTGCAATCGAGTCTATTTATGGTCGGCTCGATATATTGATTAATAATGCGGGTATCGCCGGGCCGACAGCTATTGTCGAAGAAATTGAAATCGAAGCCTGGCGGCAAACTATCGATATCGATCTCTGCGGTACTTTTTATGTCACTCGGCTGGCTGTACCGATGCTGAAGCGCAATGGCGGCGGTTCAATCGTCAATATGTCTTCTTCCGCGGGGCTATTGGGTTGCCCGTCGCGATCTCCCTATGTCGCTTCGAAGTGGGCGATTGTCGGGCTCACCAAAACCTGGGCGATGGAACTCGGGCCGTTTAATATTCGAGTTAACGCAATATGCCCTGGCAGCGTTGAAGGGCCCCGAATCGATAGCGTAATCGAACGCGATGCGGCCGAAAGGGGCGTGTCAGCCAAAAAAATTCGTGACGTCTATGAAAGACAAAGCTCGTTGCGAAAATTAATCAGTGCGCAAGATGTAGCCAATATGGCAACGTTTCTGAGTTCTGACGCGGCTGCCAGTATATCGGGGCAGGCCATGAGTGTTGACGGACATACTGAAAGTTTATCTAATTGGTTAGACGCTTAACTGACGATTAAAAATTGTAGAATTCCAGGGAAAAATGAGTCATGAACGAAAAAACAAAAATGTACGCGGTCTGGTTCGAGAAATTTGGATCGGCAAATGAAACCCTGATCTTTGGTGAATTACCAAAACCGCAAGTTGCGGCGGGTGAGGTTCTGATACGAATGAAAACCACCGGTGTCAATCCATCCGATGTAAAAAAACGGGCGGGGTCGGCACCGAATTTACTGGATGATGGCCCGGTCATACCGCATAGCGATGGTGCCGGCGTTATCGAAGCAGTGGGCGCAGGTGTCACCGAGCAGCGCATAGGCGAACGAGTTTGGGTGTACCAGGCACAATTCGGGCGTAGTTTTGGCAGTGCAGCCGAGTACCTGGCTATCGATGCGTCGCGTGCGGCGGTCCTGCCGGAAAACGTGTCATTTGAAGTAGGAGCCTGCCTGGGTATTCCGGTGATGACTGCGCATCGATGCGTGTTCGCCGATGGTTCGGTCGAGGGTAAAACGCTGTTAGTAACCGGCGGTGCAGGGCGGGTCGGATACTACGCGATACAGTGGGCAAAACAGGCCGGTGCGAGGGTGATTACGACGGCCAGCAACGATGCCGATAAAACTATCTGTGAAAATGTGGGTGCCGATCTGGTGGTGAATCATCGTGAAGAAAACTGGAGCGAAGCCTTATTGGCATTGAATGATAGCGAAAAAGTAGATCGTGTAATCGATGTCGAATTTGGTGCTAATCTGGCTGAAGTGTTGAAAGTAATACGCGTTGGTGGAGAGATCGTTACCTACTCCTCCACTCAGGTCAGCCAACCACAACTGCCGTTTGGACAAATGTTGTACCTGGACTTGATTATTCGACTGGTTATTGTCTATGCGATGCCCGAGACCGCCAAGCAAGCGGCAATTGTCGATATTAATGACAAGCTTGCGAAAGGAGAATTACAGCATCGCCTCGCACATGTGCTGGATTTTGACGATATGGTCAAAGCTCACGAGCTGATCGAGCAAGGTGGTTTCGGTGGTTGTGTGGTAGTACGAACTTAATAACGCTGCTGCTGTCGTCGTATCATCGACGATTCTGTACCACACCTTTTCATTGCTGTCCGGTTAACCCAACAATCGTCACTGCTATCCGGTTAACTCAACAATCGTCATTCCTGTCCGGTTAACCCAACAACCGTCATTCCGGTATGTTTTTAGCCGGAATCTAGTGTCTTAATACTCAGTTCTATCAATGAGCTGCATGAGATTCCCGCTTCGGCAACTGCTCCTGCGTTGCTCTACCTCCTGCATCCATGCAGTCGTGCGCGGCGGTCCGACGTATCGGAATGACGAATTCTTTTTCGACAAATGCCCTCCCAATAATTCATGTCTAAACTGACACGAGGCTAAGTGTGGCTCATCCAGCTAGCAGTATCCGAAGTACCACAACCGAGCCCACACCGCCAAAAACAGCAAATATAAAGGGAAGTCTGCTGGCAAGAATCAACGTGATGAGCGAAGCAATCGTTTCTGCGGGGCCGGTGGCAAAAACCGTCGGCACGATGATCGCAATCAAAACCGAACCGGGTACTGCTTCGAGCGCAGCTTTTGTACGCCCTTCGATCGCGAAGCTGCGAGCCAGCACGAATCCGCTTACACGGGTCAATATGGTCACAAATGCCATGCCTATAATGGCTAAAAATACGTATGGATCGACCGATAGCATCTCACTCATGACGACTCCTGGTCTGACGCTATGTCCTCACTTACGGCAGCGTATTTCGCCTTCAGAAAGCCATATTGCGAGGCTCCCACGATCGCACCCGACAGGGCACCGACAAGAATTGGCCAGGGTCCGTGCCAGGTAGTATCTACTGCCAGGGCCGTGAGCGCCGCGGTTATCCAGGGTAAAACGGAGGATCGTCCATTCCATAATCCGACCAACAAAGCCAGAAACACCGCAGTAAATGCAAAATCTGCCCCAAACTGCGCCGGGTCGCCGATGCTACGGCCAATCGCGTGTCCGGTGAGTGTGCTGGTAATCCAGGTCAGATAAAATGGTAGCGCGATACCAAAGTAAAATGAGGGTCGCAATTCCGTTCTTTGAGCTCGGGTCAAGGCCACTGCCCAAATTTCATCGGCGAGGAACAATAGTGCGATAAAGCTGTATTGTTTTGGCCAGTGATAAATCGCAGGAGTAATCGCAGCGCTCATCAGTATATGGCGAAGGTTGACGATTAATGTGGTAAAAACGATAACTGAGATAGCGAGCGGTGTGCCCCACATTTCCAGCGCTATAAACTGGGCGGAACCTGCAAAAACCAGTGCGCTGAATAAAAAAGTTTCTGTAAATGTCAGGCCTTTCTCGGCTGCGAGAACGCCGACTACCATGCCGACCGCGAATATACTCAGGGTTATCGGTAACGAGGTCGCGGCCCCCAGGTAAAACTGGTTGCCACTAGACCCGTATTGTGAAAGTTTTGATCCAGTCATCTAGTCAATTTTGCTGCCATACATTGTGTTAATCTCAAAACGAAGTTATTCAACAATTGTAATAAATGGCTAAAGAATATTTACAACAGTTAGTTAAATTTATCGATCAGGTTGGTGACGGAAGATACGATAATATCGAACTGGAATGTAAGCATTTTTTCAGCGGTGCGGCATTGTACGCGAATAACAGAATTTGTATTACATTGACCCCGGTCGGGCTAGGCGTAAAATTGCCGCCGCGATCAAGGGAACAACTATTGGCCAATGAAAAAGCCATCGCCTTAAAATACTTCTCGAAAGCACCCGTAAAAAAAGATTATGTCCTGTTTCCCGATGGCGTGAAAACGAGATACAAGTTGATCGATCAATATGTGAGGGAGGGAATCGACTATGTGCTTAGCTTGCCCGATCCAAAAAGCAACCGGATTACCGTGAAAAAATAAAAATCAGGCGTTAATTAAATGACAAACTTCGAACTGGCCCAGTTAAACATCGCTCGAATGGTCGCACCGCTCGAGTCGCCAGAAATGTCAGAATTTGTCGATAATCTCGGCCCCATCAATGCACTCGCGGAACAATCTCCGGGGTACGTCTGGCGACTCCAGACCGAAGAGGGTGATGCCACGGCCATGCGGCCATTCGGTGACGATTGGCTAGTCAATATGTCGGTATGGGCGGATGTCAAGTCTCTAAAGAACTTCGTGTACCAATCCGCTCACGTAGAAATTATACATCGCCGTAGAGAATGGTTTGTGAAAATACCTGAGGTATTTATGGTGGATCCCAAAGGGACATATTCCAACTATCGAGGAAGCTAAACAAAGGCTTGATCAATTGCGTGTCGCTGGACCCGGCCCAGAAGCATTTAGTTTCAGGAATGTTTATCCTGTACCGGAGCCTCACCAGGCCATAGTCGAGGCAGGTTGTTAAAGTAACTCGAAGCTCTTTGGTGAATTTGTCGGAGTCGACCGACCCCGACAATCCAGATTCTTTTATCCGTCGGAAATCGGAAACAAAGAAATTTCGACGCGTCGATTAAGCGCTCTTCCAGCGGAAGTGCCGTTGTCGGAGACAGGTTGCATTTCACCGAAGCCGATTGTTTCGATACGAGCTGCAGCAACGCCTTTTTGTAGCAGGTAGTCTGCTACTGCTTTGGCTCGGCGCTCTGATAGTGACTGGTTAGAGCTATCTGATCCCTGCGAGTCGGTATGCCCAGCCGATACGATGATGGTTTTTTCAAATTCCTGCACCACTAGTACAACCGAATCCATCACTTTGAAAAAGCTGTCGCTCAGGGTGGACCCGCCTGACGCGAAAGTGATATTACTGGGCATGATTAAATTAATATTGTCGCCATCACGTTCGACACTGACGCCGGTATCACGCAGTTGTTTGCGCAGTTTGGCTTCCTGGGTGTCCATGTAATAGCCGACGCCTCCGCCAGCGATCGCACCGATACCTGCAGCTTTCAGCATCGCTTTTTTGCGTTCGCTACTACTTTTATCCTTGTTTTTTAAATAAGCGAATACCGCGCCGATACTCGCACCGATTCCGGCACCCTTGGCAGTACTGGAGGTTTTTGACTCACCGGTATAGGCGTCAAATGTTTCGCAACCCGACAAAGCCAGAATGCTGGCGGTAGTAATTGAAATAATCAGTTTTCTCATTGGTATTGACCTTAATTTAGACGGTTAGGGATAGCAGTTACACTGCTAGTATCGTCCATTATAATAGAAAATGATTTTATGGTACCCAAATTAGTTACCTATTGGCGAAGACCTCCAGGTTGACCCTGTCCCTACCAGGCAAAGAGCATCACAATTCATTGTGACAATTTTGTGATATCTGAGTGCTAGACTAAATATTAGGATAACGACTACATAATGTGCAGAAAAACGTACTTTTAATAGAAGATAATCGCGATATCGCAAATCTGGTGATGATCAATCTGCGTGGCAAGCACATGCACGTGGATCATGCGAGCGATGGTGAAGTCGGGTTAAAAAAAGCTTTAACTGGAAATTACCAACTGGTGATCCTGGACCTGATGCTACCCGGAATGGATGGACTGGATGTTTGCAGGACCATGCGAAGTGAAAAAGTTTTTACACCGGTTTTAATGCTGACTGCAAAAACCGCAGAACTGGATCGAGTACTGGGGCTGGAAGTGGGTGCCGATGATTACCTGAGCAAACCGTTTAGCGTTCCCGAACTGGTGGCGAGAGTGAACGCGATGATACGGCGCTCGGGCCAGTATAAATCCCTGTCAACCAGTGAAGAAGGCGAAATACTCGCAGTCGGAGAACTGTCCATCGATCCAGCCAGGCGGCAGGTGAAATGCGGAGATAAAGAAATAGAAATAACCGCGAAAGAATTCGACCTTCTATGGCATTTTGCCAGCCATCCCGGCCGGGTTTATACACGAGTCCAGTTACTCGACCAGGTTTGGGGCTATAGCCACGACGGATACGAGCATACGGTTAACTCTCATATCAATCGCCTGCGTGCAAAGATTGAAGCCGATCCGGCTAACCCCCGTTACGTGATTACCGTGTGGGGCGTTGGTTACAAATTTAGCACCGAAGAATCCCGGGAGAACCAGACCTGATGTTTCGGACACTTTATAGCCGACTGGCCTTGACGCTGTTTGTATTGCTTTGCCTGGTTGGACTCACGTTAAATCAGCTCATACGGCACTCGACTAACATGTACCAACAGGAAGTCGCGCAGAAATTGAATAGCAAACTTGCGTTCAATATTGCATCGGATCGAATGCTCATTCGAAACCAGGTCATCGATCGAGAGGCAATGAATGATTTGTTTCAGCAATCGATGGTGGTTAATCCCAGTATCGAATTATATTTGCTCGATCCCCAGGGAAAGGTTCTTGGATTTACCGCAGCCGAAGGTAAGGTCAAGCGTATCGAAGTCGACCTGGGACCGGTACTTCAATTCCTGGAAAATCCATCGAAGTTCCCGGTAGAGGGCGACGACCCGCGTGACCCGGATGGTAGCAAGGTGTTTTCGGCCGCAAAAATTGAAGACGAGAATGGTTTGCAGGGATATTTGTACATCGTTTTGGGAGGTGAAAAATATGACGACATAGTGGCGCTACTGCGAGACAGCTACATCCTGGACTCTGCCTTGCTAGTACTGTTCGTGGCTATGGTAGCCGCGCTTGTTGCTGGTTTGATAATATTTTCTCTGCTCACCAAACGCTTACGAATTCTTGGCAACGTAATGCGTAGCCATGCGGCTCAATCGGGTAATGAAGAGGAAGCGATAAAATACCCCTTTGTCGGTCGGTCAAGAGATGAGATTGACGAGCTGGGTCAGCAATTTAATCTGATGGCGGACAAGATCAATGATCAAATTCAGCAACTCCGACGCATGGACGGCATGCGCCGGGAAATGGTTGCCAATGTTTCGCATGATTTACGCACACCGCTGACCACCATGCGTGGTTATCTTGAGACGTTATTGATAAAAAATAACGAATTATCATCCGCCGAGAAAACCCAGTATCTGGAGACGGCATTACTCCATAGCGAACGCCTCGGTAAGTTGGTAGAGGAACTTTTTGAACTGGCGCGCCTTGATTCCTGCGAATCGGTAGTCTATTCGGAACCCTTCTCGATGGCGGAACTGGTGCAGGACGTGACCCAGTCCTTTCAACTACGCGCCCAGCAAAAATCGATTCAACTCAATGCCAGCCTGGAACAACGCTTACCGTTGATTTATGGTGATATCGCGATGATGCAGCGTGTACTGGAGAATTTGCTCGAAAACGGCTTGCGTCACACGCCCGAAGGCGGTCGTATTAGCATTACAGTTGATGTCGACTCGGGACAGGTGGTAGTGAAGATTTCTGATACCGGTTGTGGTATCTCAGGAGAGGATGTACCCCATATTTTTGAGCGATTTTACCAGCGCGATAAAATTGCTTCGGGCGATAATTCTGGCGCGGGACTCGGGCTTTCAATCGTGAAACGGATACTCGAATTGCACGGCAGTGTGATCAAAGTCAAAAGCGAGCTGAACCACGGGACGACATTTTCTTTTTCGATGCCTGTGGGCACGCCTTCGTGACTACACGACACTCTGAAATTAAATTTTCGATGTGACCAAATTGTGACAATGGCCTGGAGCTCTGCGTCAGTACCCGATTCACCCTAATCGTGAAGACGAGAGTCTCACAATAAAAACTTCAACGATAATTGGACCCATAGCATTAATCAGCTTAGTGCTTATCTTTACTGAACGGGGGATGAGATTTTAGTGCCGACAGGATAGGCGGCCTCGGGGCGTATTTTTGTCGCTATCTATTCCTTTTGATCGCCCTGTAATTCGGCCATTTCCAGATATTCACTCGGTCAATTGCTGGTTGTATCGCCAGATCATCACACAATGTTTGATGAGCATTCAGCTCTTCATAGCCCAGGGCTATTCCAAAAAACCGTTGTCGAAAGCCATTCGAGTCATTGAAGCCGATAGGCATGACTGGATTCTTTGACCAATTGATGCTCGCCGAATCGATCTCTGTTGTAAATGATGAGGTCCGGCCAAGCAGCGTGACACTTTTGTTACAACACCGCGATATTGGTGTGACATCTTAGTTATATATTTATGTTGATGAGGTTACGGCGTAAAGGCCGTCCACTTCGCAAAGGAGGCCCAGGTTATCCCGGGTTTATTAAATGATCAACAATAAAGGTGTTTAAAATGAAAATGAAATTAGCTTTGTCCGCTGTAGCAACCTGTCTGATTGCTTCCAGCGCTTTTGCTGGGCCAGTGTCGCTCACTAACGCCCAAATGGATTTAGTTACCGGTGGCGGTGAAAGCTTTGTGTGCCCAGTCATTTCGACCGAGGCGGTACTCCATAGTCCCAAAGCTGCTGCGCTGCAAGACGGATTATTTTACACCATCCTTGGTCCACATCTATCTGTGCCTGACAGCGCGACCAACACATTGAGCGACGGTACCTATGGTAGCCCAGGGGACGCATTCGCTTCGCCTGGCGACATAGGCTATACGGCGATCTGGAACTAGTCGTAAAACTGCACACACGGGAACCGATTTGCGTCGGTTCTCGTGTGTATTGTAACGATTCAGTGTCCTATCACTTCAACGAACCGACAACAGGTACCCATGGTGATTACCAGATTTGACCTATGGCCATCGATGCGTAATTTTATCGCGTGTTTGCTTTCAATAGTGGTGGGTGGCCTGTTTGACGGTGCGGCTGTACTGGCTAACGAATCGGCGTCACCAGTCTTATCCCTGATAGAAATGCGTCATCGAAACGTGGTTCTTCAGCAGTGGGAGCTCAGTTGCGCGTCCGCGGCTTTAGCGACGATATTACGCTATCAGCATGGTTTTCCGGCGACCGAGCGTTCGATCGCGCTGGGCATGATAAACCGTAAAGAATATCTTTCGAATCCAGATCTCCTACGGCTTCGTCAGGGATTTTCCCTTCTGGATCTCAAGCGCTATGTCGAAAAGCTGGGTTATCAGGGACTGGGTCTGGGACAACTGACCTTCGTGGATCTTATCGAATATGCACCGATTATTGTGCCAGTGAATTTACAGGGCTTCCCGCACTTTGTGGTTTTTCGCGGCGCCACGTCGAGCCAGGTGCTGCTTGCCGATCCGGCTTTTGGAAATGTCACCATGTCTATAATCAAGTTCACCAATGCATGGATCAAGTATAAAGATATAGACCGAGTGGGTTTTGTTGTAAAGAAATCTGGAAAACTGGTGCCCCCGGGACGACTGAAAGCCAGGGCACTGGACTTCGCTTCGTTTAGCTGATCGCAGTGCGAATTAAATTTTTAATATACAGATGAATCGAGAGCATTTTAAGATTAGCCTGGCCGTGTTGGTACTGGCTTCATTCACGATAGCCGCGCAGGCACAGGAAACGCCTATTCTGGAGCTTGAACGAAAGATACAGCAACGCGACAACGCGATCATAGAGCTGCTGGAGCGCGTCGAAGCCCTGGAACAACGAGTCGGCGTGCGTCGTCAAACAACAGAACCGAACGAGACATCGGAACAGGATATTGCACCTGGTACCGAAATAGAAATTACCCAGAGTCCAGGTGCAGTTGTTATTGAAGAGGGGGCTGCGGAACGCGCCCTTGAGCGCTCGTTGACGCGAGCGGGTGCGTTATTGTTGCCCGCGGGCGTGCTGGAAATTGAGCCAGGCTTCACCTACAGTCGGCGAGAAGATACTAGCCCTGGCTTTGTCACGATAGATGGCAATACCTTCGTCAGCGAGATAGAACGTAACACCAACAGCCTGACAGCCAACCTGGCAATACGTTTGGGACTGCCCTGGGATTCACAGCTGGAATTCGGTCTTCCCTATCGATGGCGCGATGTTGAGTCTGTAACCAATATTAATTTTGAGCCAACGGGCACCACGGAACAGTCGGCCGAAGGATTAGGCGACCTGCGAGTGGGATTTGCGAAAACTTTGTTTCGAGAAGGCCTTTGGCGTCCTGACCTGGTAGGGCGTTTCACATGGGACACCGATACCGGTGAGACAGGCGGCTTCGACGAACTCCGGGGATCGTTGACGGCAATAAAGAGGCAGGATCCTGTCACTTTTATAGGCGGAATGTCCTACGAGCATAC
>JADFJT010000094.1 GCA_022566015.1 Pseudomonadota bacterium
AGGCCACTATCATCAGATGCCCCCTTATTCCCGCCAGTTGATTATCTGCCTGGTACCGCAGACCAATCGAGCAGGATGGGTCGCGACGACGTTCGAGCCAATCTCGGCCAATCCGGACGCCTTCTGTTGGACGTTCGCTCACCAGAAGAATATAGCGGGGAGAGGGTTAGCCCATCTTCTCTGTTCAGGGTCGATCACGGCGCGGAAAGAAGCGGACGCATTCCAGGTGCCGTACATCTCCACTTCAGGGAACTCGTGAACGAAGATGACACGTTCCTAACTCCAGATGAGTTGCGCTCCAAATTCGTTAACGCAGGCGCAATTGCCGAATCGTCCGAGGAGGTTGTAATATATTGCCGATTGAGCCACAGGGCAACTCTGGCGTGGTTCGCGATGGAGTACGTACTTGGCCTCGATAACGTACGCATCTATGATGGCTCCTGGACAGAATGGGGAAGCATAGTTGGTTTCCCTATAGAAAAGTGATGGGGCATTTAATTGCGGCATAAAGGTACTATTGGCTGTTGGATTATCAACTAAATAACTTTGTCAGCGAGGACGTAGCTGGTTTTGTTGATTGGCATGTTTAATGTCGGCTTGGGGTTGATAGCGGTTACTACAAGCGACAATCGAACGACGGGCAGAGAATCTAGAGAAACTCACTAAAAAACCGATCCATAAGAGCGGTATTTGACTGGGTATTAGTCGAGATAGAATCAATAACTTAGCGGATTTAATTCATAAAGAATTCATAAATTCATAAAATCGGGAAATTACCCGACTTCATGCTCGATATAAATCATTGATTTAAAAGAAAAAAATGGTGCCGGCACGAGGAGTCGAACCCCGGACCTACTGATTACAAGTCAGTTGCTCTACCAACTGAGCTACGCCGGCAATATTCATTTTCAACAATTCATTTTTCAGGGCAGCCATTGCGGCTGATTTTCTAGACTATGTCTCCCTTTTTCGAGGCGCGAATTTTATTGTCTTTAACCAGGGTTGGCAAGCAGTTAATCCGCCCTGCATACCAGAACCTGAAGCATTACGGCTTTAAATTCTAAGTACACTGGCTTTGTATCTGACTCACCCCATTTTCAATATCGTCTGCATCGAGTAATGGTTCTATCGGGTTTTCGTTTGATTGCTGATAGTAGAGCCAGAATATGGTGCGATTACGATACCGTGTTTCAGACCGGACAAGGTACTGTAACTTCTCTAATTTTTTGATCAATCGCTCGGCATTTTTCTTTAGCCCAAAAACTCCGAGCGAAAGTGCCCACGGTTTGCCTGGTTCGTTAATGATCAGGTTATCACGAATCCCCTGTTTAGCCAGCGCCCTGGCGGTTCTTACTGCTGCCTCGCGATTCTTGTGACTGCCAATGTAGACCATGACGCCGAGATATTCCTTCTGCAGGCTGGATTTTAACTCACCTTTGATGTTTATAGCTGAATAGCGGCCGCTGACTTCGAGTGCCCGGGTTTTATCCTTGAATGGGCCTATCGTGAAGCATAGTCGGCTATCGCCTGTCTGTTCGCTAACCGGCAATTCTGCAACCTGGCCCTGATTGCTATTTCCCGCAGCGTCCGGTGAATCGGATTCGATGGGCTCGTCGAGCAGGCGTAATTCCTCGGCCACTGGTATTGAATTATTTTTAGCCACCAGTTGTTCGTAAGGCACCAACCATTGCACCAGCCCAAATGCAATATTGGCGATTAACAATAGACTAAAAAAAACTTTCATTAATTACTTTCCATCTGTCTACGCATTCCCTGAAACACCAGGTCGGGTACTAGTCGGTGATCGCGTGTCAGGCGTTTATGCGCGTCACTCGCGCCCCCTCCGGTTACGATTAAAACTGCATCGGGAGCGAGCCGTTCAGACCAGCGATCCACAAGGCCCTCGACCACACTCGTATCGGTCGTTTCGTAGTCTATATTAATACAGGCCTCGGTAAAATTTCCCGGGTCGTCGGTAAGGCTAATGTCCGGATGATCGAAATCTGCGGTACGCATGATCCGCTTAAACTGCTCAATCGAGGAATTAAATCCCGGCAATATTGCCCCACCCAGATGCTGCCCGTCCGCGCGTAACAAATCGATTGTTATCGCGCTTCCCAAATCGACGATTATAACATCCTGTTGCACCAGCGCAGCAGCACCTATCAGGCCCAGCCAACGGTCTGCACCCAGGCTCGCAGGTTCGAGGTAAGCACTTATTACACCACGACCAGTTTTTTCTGGGACTAACCTGAGCAGATTTGAGGGCGGGACGATACCGTCCAACAGGCTGAAAATTTCGGATTCTACCTGGGCGTTGTGCACCGAAGAGTAATAACATCGATCGGCGCGGGTTGGGCCCAGACAAGCGGCCATACGCGCCTGCCATCCGGCCTGAAAGCGGCAGGTAAACGCCAGATTCAACTGCCCATCGTCCCACTTTTGCCCCTTAATCGCACTATTACCTATGTCGAGTAAAAGCATCAGTACACACCTCGGAGCGATATCTCGGCGGCCGAAAATGTCTGGCGTCCCTGTTCGGTATCGAGCTGTAACTGGCCGGTAGAATCGATACCGGCATTTAATCCATAAATCGAACGTTCAGCCGTAGTCGCACAGATGCGTTGACCCTGTAGCGCATCGTGGGCATTGAATTCGTCGATAAGCCAGGGAATCGCGGTTTCGTCAAAGCTGTCGATCATTACCACAACCTGTTCGATGGCTTCGAGCAGAATCGCGCTACGAGACAGGGTATCGCTGTTAATCTGCTCGATACTGGTTGCAGCCTGGGGAATCGCAGCCAGGTCTTCAGCGCTCATTTTCACGTTTATACCAAACCCGATCGCGACAAGGTATTCGTCGGTGCCCAGTGGTTTTGATTCGATCAAAATCCCCCCGAGTTTCTGTCGTTGAAAGTACAGATCGTTGGGCCACTTGACCTGCACTCCTCCGACACCGCAGGCTTCGAGCGCCCGACACAGTGCTATTCCCGTAACGATACTGAGCAGACCCAATATGTGCGCCCGAATACGCTTAGGCACACCGATGGTGCAATATATATTCCTCGCAAAAGGCGACACCCAATGGTTTCCACGTCGACCCTTACCAGCGGTTTGCATTTCAGCAATCGCTACACATGGCCGGTGAAACTGCTCATAATAATCCAGTGCATCGGTATTGGTTGAGCGAGTGACGAGCTGGTAGTGGCATTTAAACCGACTGCCCAGAACCGATGTCATATCGGTCTCGAATTGTTGCGCATCGATCAGCTGAAGATCAGTCTTTAGTGCGATATGGCGATCCGACAGGGAATAGGCGATGCCCCATTCGGTCATAGCCGATAGAAATGACGATTCATCATCTCCTACCTCGCTGCGATTGAGCTTTCCACTCCTACACAGTCGTTTAAGCCAGGATTCGCTTTGATCGTGCTTCAAGGTCTGGTGGCCCCTTTTAGCCAGGCCAGGCGATTTTGCCTGTTTTTACGGCCGGGAATCAACTCGATAGTATGCCGTTGCGCGGGTGCCAAATTTAGTTCGAATCGATGCAATTCGTCGCGTCTGAAAGCATGTATTATCCATTGCTCACCTGTCTGCGCCAGTTTTAACTGTTGCTCGATTTGGGCAAGCGTCTGTCTTAAACTATTGACCGCAACTATCGTATCCCCGGCCGACAGCCCAGCCATTTGCGCCGCACCCCCCTCCTCGACACGTAAGATCTCGAGACAGCCTTCTCGTTCTTTCAGAAAAGCGCCGAGCTCGACATTGGGTGGTGGTCCGTTTGGCGATTTTCCACCCTTGTCCTTTTGGTTAGCAGCCGGCCGTCGAAACACATCGATTCCGACCACTGCCATTATTTCATCCAGCGGCAATTCGGCAGTCGTAGAAATAAGCTGGTGCATGAAATCATCCAGGTCGACATTTAACAGGGAATAGACCAGCCTCTGGATCGTATCGACTTCCACACCCGCACCGGTATCACACCATGCCTGCCACAGGCTCCTCATCACCTGATCCAGGCTAATTTTCGAATCACTTAGCTCGCGCATCTTTATGTCTATACAAAGCGCGATCAGGGCACCCTTGGCGTAGTAGCTGACAATCGTATTCTGGGCATTTTCATCCTGCTGGTAAAATTTAGTCCAGGTATTGAAACTCGATTCGGCCACAGATTGTCGGGTTCGTCCCAACCCGCGTTGCACCCGGGTCATGGTTTGCGCCAACAACTCCAGGTATGAATTTTCGTCGATCAATCCACACCGGATCAGGGCAAGATCGTCGTAATACGAAGTGATGCCCTCGAAAGCCCAGAGCAGTTCGCTATAAACTTCCTGCTGCAAGGCATATGGCTGGTAGGCCACTGGCTTGATGCGCTTAACATTCCAGGTGTGAAAATACTCGTGGCTGCACAGCCCAAGAAATGTTCGGTAGGCTTCACTCACTTCTTTCTGCCCTGGCTGCGGCAGGCTATCACGACTGCACATCAGGCTGGTACTCGAACGGTGCTCCAGTCCTCCGTAACCGTCGCCGACCACCATCACCAGAAACAGGTACCTGTCCATCGGGGCTGGCTCACCGAAAAATTGTATGTGATGTTCGCAAATTGATTTCAAATCCTGAGCCAGCCGGTTTTCATCGCATCGGTACACACCGCTCAGAATAATATCGTGCGGCACGCCACAGGCCTCGAAATGAATCTTGCCAAATTCGCCCATCTCTACCGGATGGTCGATTAAATCGTCATAATCTTCCGCCCCATACAGGCCAAATCCGAATGCTTCGGCGTCGATAGGTTTCAACGTCGTCGCCAGCGCCCAATTTTTGCTGGTGTCGGCGACTGGCTTTTCGATCAGTACTTCACAAGGCGAATCGGACTGACCGAGTACTTCGAGGAATACACTGGTGCCATTGTAATATCCGTGAGTATGATCGAGATGGGCGCCCCGCACAGACAGGTCTTTAGCATACACCCGATACTCGACTCTGAGGGCCTGCCCACAAGGCGCTACCTGCCAGTTAGATTTATCGAGCTGCGTGATGGTTAGTTTTTCGTCGCCACAACAGGCCTCCAGTGTGATCAGATTTTTGGCAAAATCTCGGATCATATAACTGCCCGGAATCCAGTTAGGCAGGCGCAGGCATTGACCGTCTGGATTCGGGGTTTCTATCTGTATCTGGACACTAAAATAATGCGTGCCTGGATTGTGGCTAGTGATTTGATAGCGAATCATAAAAACCTGCCAGCGTCTGTTTTTAAAAAAAAGCGGAGTGTAGCATTTTATTGCCCACAGGCGCTTTGTGGGCTAGGGATCGATCCGGTTTCGTAATGCGATCAGGGAACCATAGTAGGAAGGTGTGTCGAGCATTTCACGCGTCACTCGTTGCAGCATTTCCTTCGCTTCGCGCCTGATCATCGGGTCTATTTCGGGCAGCCCTAACACCGTTTCGATCCACTGTGTCATCGGTGAAGTAATGGCCTTATCCTGAACCACCCATAGCCCCGGCTCCGATGGTATCAGCGCACGACGATTCATTTGCCATACACTATCGACCAGATAATAACGATAGGCCTGACTGGCAAACTCGCGCGCCCACTCGATAGCCTCTTTATCCTGCAGGCGCTTTCCATACTGCAAAAACGCACTGCCGACAAAAGCGTAGTCTTCAAAGGTAATTTCAGCCAGACCACCATTACCAGCGAAACGTACTAACTGGCCATCCACAATAAAGGCATCGCTCATGTAGCGGTATTGTTGAATGGCTTTCTCGCGATATAAGTCGTCGATTTCTGCTGCTTCGACCAGCGCCTGGAGCATCAATGCATTCCAGCTCGCCAGGCGTTTGTCATCGATTGGCATCGATGGTTTCTCAACCGACTGCAAGCGGCGTCTGATATTACTGTTTCGCTTCGGATCGCCCTGCGCGTCAATTCCGACTAAAGGTTTGGCAAGAAAGTCTCCCATTGTCTAATCTCTACGCTCGAGCTGCCAGGTGCGACGCAGATACTCGAATGCCTGATCGCCCAGTTGCCGTGCTAATTGTTCTTCACTCCACAGATAGCCGCCTCCTTCCAGATCGTTTATATCTATTGCCGAAAGGCTCGAAACGTAACCCCCGGATGGGTGTTGCATTCGCGACTCAATAAATTGCAGTGTGAGCTGAGCAATTTCGCGATAACCCTGGTCGGGCCAAATGCGCTCGGCCTGCAGGTAAAGCAGGACCATTTGAGCATTGTCGTAGAGCATTTTTTCATAGTGCGGTGTTTGCCAGTCTGGATCGATGGTATAACGAAAAAAGCCACCGTTAATATGATCCATCAAATTTCGACTAGCCATCGTATTCAAACTCAATTTCAGGAACTCCACCGCCTCGGGATGTTGTGCCTGTCTCTGTTCGATCATTTCTAGCAATGCACGAAGCCACGGGTTTTGTGGATATTTGGCGATATCGCCGAACCCACCCTGCAAGGTATCAGCAGCCCCCATAGATTGACTAATGAACGCACTGACCAGGCTCTCGGTTGGCGCATTAGTCAGACCCAGCAACTCGATATCAAGCTTATTTCCCGTCGACTCCTCAAAAAACGTCTTTGCAGCCAGTTTGATTTCATCGGGGCGAGATGCCCATTGCTGCTGTAACTGTAATAATACATCGGTAAATTCAGCTTTTGGCAAATAGGTAAATCCGGTAACCGGATACCCGTCCGGAGTCAGGAAAACATTTAATGGCCAACCCGACGACCCCCGTAGCTTGCGCACAAATTCGATTAGACGATGATCGAGTTCGGGTCGCAATTCTCGGTCGACCTTGACTGACAGGAAATGTCGATTGAGTATGGCTGCCACCTCGACATCGCTATAACTCTCGCGCCGCACGACATGGCACCAGTGGCAGGAGAAATAGCCCACCGAGATAAATATTAATTTATCCTGCATTCTCGCCTGTTGCAAAACCGACTCACCCCAGAGATACCAGTCGACAGGGTCCTGCGCATGCATAGCCAGATAGGGTGAAGGGTGGTGCGCGAGATCATCGCTGGTCTGTGAGAATACCGGCATAGAAAGCAGTATGAGCACGCCAGTAAGATATTGTCGGATACGATGTTTTATCATTTCTGTTCGATGCTCTGCATTAAGGAGCCTATGATCAATCCTGGGCGAATCAGACTGACCATATTCGGCACAATATGTTCGATCATGACTTGATCAAAGGCTCCTTCAGCTATAATACAACAACATTGGCATATCCCGAATTATCTATGAACCACCTGTTAACACTTTTAAATCGGCACTCGACACCCGCTAAGGCATTAACCGATCCCGCACCGGACGACGAACAATTAAGACATATTCTGCAGATAGCGATGGGCGGCCCTGACCATGGGAGAATTCAGCCCTACCGCTTCATTACTATTCGCGGAGACGCCCGGCACGAACTATCTAACGTCTTTGCCAAGGCGGTCAGCAGGCGTGATCCGGATGTAAGCGACCAGTATCTTAAAAAGCAAAAAGACAAGCCCTTGCGTTCACCACTGATAGTCGTCGTCGTGGCCAGCTTGATCGAGAGTGAGAAAATTCCCCAGATAGAACAAATGCTATGTGCCGGAACTGTCGCACACAATATTTTACTGGCCAGTAATGCGATGGGATTCGGATCGATCTGGTTAACCGGGGACAATGCCTACGACAGCTCAGTTTTCGAAGCGCTGGGTCTCAAGTCCAACGAAAAAATAATTGGTTTTGTTTACCTCGGCAGCGAAAAAATAAAAATACCCCCCAGACTGGCGCCTGACCCTGGGGACAAGATTTTCGACTGGAAGTCCCCTGTCAGTTCAACCGATAATAAATAAATTACGTCTTTCCGGAATGCAAAAAGTGCATATCCGGAATCTCAGGCAACCAGAATACTCGAATTTACCACAGCATAATTCCGATAGATTCCGGGTCGCCGTTTCACTCTGCCCGGAACGACGAGTGCAATTTTAAATATATCCCAGACTGCCATCCCAATCAGCCCGGAATGGCGGGTATAAATTTTAGCAGTCGTTTATTTAGCTTTCCCTGTGGATCAGTTAGAATGCCGCGATTCAATTGATCTCCAAAAACCTGTTAAATGTCAGATTCCGTCAGTGTCGGCGCCGACACTACTAATTTCATTCGTGACGCTATTTCCGCTGATATTGCCAGCGGTAAAACTCAGAAGCTTATTACCCGATTTCCGCCCGAGCCCAATGGTTATTTACACATTGGACATGCCAAATCGATTTGCCTCAATTTTGGAGTCGCGCGCGATTTTAACGGATATTGCAATCTGCGTTTTGACGACACGAATCCAGAAAAAGAAAATGTCGAATACGTTAATGCAATTCGCGAAGACGTCGAATGGCTAGGTTTTAGCTGGCACAGTAATCCATTCGCATCGGATTATTTTGATCAGTTATACACCTATGCTTTGCAATTAATCGACCAGGGCGACGCCTATGTAGATAGTCAAAGCGCCGATGAAATTCGACAGAATCGCGGCACGCTCACTGAACCTGGAGTTGCTGGTCCATACCGGGATCGGCCGGTAGAGGAAAATCGTCGTCTGTTCGAAGAAATGAAAGCCGGAAAATACGACGATGGGGAACATGTATTACGCGCAAAAATTGACCTGAACTCGGGAAATATCAATCTGCGAGACCCGGTGATTTACCGTATCCGCCACGCGACGCATCACAATACCGGGGACACCTGGTGCATCTATCCTTTATACGATTTTACCCATGGACTTTCCGATGCGATCGAAGGCGTCACCCATTCGCTCTGTACACTCGAATTTGAAGACCACCGTCCGTTATATGACTGGATTCTTGAAAAAGTGAATCCACCCTTTCATCCACGCCAGATTGAATTTTCGCGTCTGCAGCTGGAGTATTCGATGACCAGTAAGCGCAAACTCAATCAACTGGTCGAAAATGGGCAGGTCGAAGGCTGGGACGACCCGCGCATGCCGACCCTCTCGGGCATGCGCCGTCGTGGGTTTACTCCGGAATCGATCGTCGCCTTCTGCAATATGATTGGCATCACCAAGAAAGACAGCATGATAGAAATGGGCGTGCTGGAAAATGCGCTGCGCGATGACCTCAACACGCGTGCCGAGCGGCGCATGGCGGTAATCAGGCCTTTGAAGCTGGTAATCGAAAATTACCCGGACGATCAGGAAGAATGGGTCACCGGCAAAAATCACCCTCAAAACCCCGACTATGGCACGCGTGAAATTCCTTTTTCGAAAGTAATTTACATCGAGCGGGACGACTTCATGGAAGAAGCACCCAGGAAATTCTTCCGTCTTAGCCCGGGCCGAGAAGTCAGGCTTCGGTTCGCCTACTATATAACCTGCAAAGAAGTCATCAAGGACAACGAGGGCAATATAGAATCCCTGGTCTGTACCTACGATCCGGAAAGCCGTGGCGGCAATACTGCCGACGGGCGTAAAGTCAAAGGCACAATCCACTGGGTCAGTGCGGCGCATGCGGTCAAGGCAACAATTAACCTGTACGACCGACTATTTACCGTTACTAATCCCGGTGCTGCAACGGATTTCGATTCGGTGATTAACCCGGAGTCGAATAGTGTAATCGACGACGCAATGCTGGAACCGGCCATCGAGCATTGCGGCAATTCAATCGCTTACCAATTCGAGCGGTTGGGCTATTTTATCAGTGATACAGGATCTACCGAGGAGCGACCCGTATTTAATCGAACCATGAGCTTGCGCGATACCTGGGCCAAAATTGATCAATCGAGATAGCGTCCCGGTGAAGAAGCCTGCTATTCAATTACTGCTCGAACTTCTGTCTCATTGCTCGATCAGAACCCAATATCGAATCGGTGCCATCTTCAGTTTTTTTATCAACCGTATCCCGAATCAGCTTTCCACCCTGGCCGAAAACAATATTCGGCTATGCCTCGATGGATTGAATCGCGACAAACAGGCTAGCCTGAAGAAGGATGCAATTTTGCATACCTGCTACTCGCTCATCGAGCTAGCTGCCGTGTGGTGCTGGACCCCGGAAAAAATCCTCGCCAGGGTCGAGATGGAAAATGTATGTGATCTGTTTACATCCTCTAACAGGGGAAAAATAATCATCGCCCCGCATTTGGGTAGCTGGGAGTTGCTCAATATCTGGCTGGCCAGCAGGACGCGCCTTTTAAGCCTGTATAAGCCGCAAAGAAATTCATCAACGGATCGATTTATATTACAGTCTCGCAGTCGAAATGGGGCACAACTGGTACCGACCAATACTTCGGGCTTACGTCAAATAATCAAAGGAATTAAACAGGGCAGCTCGATATTAATTTTACCCGATCAAAAACCGCACGCAGGGAGAGCGCAAATAGATTCGCGTTTTTTTGGACACGTCGCACCGACCACGCCATTGGTGAGAAATATTTGCCGCAAACTGGACTGCGATGTATTCATCGCGGTGATGTATAGACGGCAACCCTGTGGTAGTTTTGGATTGAGTATCGAGCCGCTTGATCACCACAAACTGGCAGCAGGCGAAGACGAAAGTGCGCAGTATCTTAACGACCAAATCGAAAGTTTAGTCAATCTTCACCTTGAGCAATATCAGTGGGCTTATAAACGATTTGCAAATTCAGAGTATCAGTCCCTGTAACCACCGCAGATGTGGCGCTCGTTATACGGGATGCTCCTATGCTAAAGTTCTCACATTAAATATCAGGAAAATTAATCGATGGCAGCTTTTTTGATTACACTTTACAAAAAAACGATTCTGCAAAAACCCATCATCACCCTGCTGATCACAGCCATCACGGTGGCTTTTTTTCTTTCCCATTTGACCGAGTTTGAACTCGATGCCTCGGCCGATACTCTGATACTGGAAAACGACGCCACGCTAAAATACTACCGCAACGTGCGGGAGAAATATGGCTCAGATAATTTTCTGATCGTCACCTATAGCCCCGACATGCCCTTGTTCAGCTCCGAAGTCCTGGCAGATATAGCTCAGCTGAGAGACGCACTGATTGAATTAGAGAATGTAGACTCGGTGGTCAGCCTGCTGGACGTGCCGTTGGTGAGTAGCCCCCCGATGACGCTAAGAGAAATCGTCCAGGGAATCAGAACCCTGGAAAGTGAGGATGTCGATATAGACCTGGCGCGGCAGGAAATGACCACCAGTGCGCTTTATGAGAAATTACTGGTCAGCAGTGAGGGCGATACCACTGCATTGCAGGTCAACCTGAAGCGCAATGAGCGATTGAGCGAGTTAACTCTGCAACGAGATCGACTATACGACACTATAGAGAAAGCTGCCAACCATCAACAGCGCCTGAACGCATTGAGTTCAGAAATCAAGGTGCTTAATCTGGCGCAGAACGAACAGCAGAGCCAGACTATTCGTCAAGTACGGGCAATTATGGATAGGCATCGCGATAACGCCACTCTTTATCTCGGCGGCGTGC
>JADFJT010000095.1 GCA_022566015.1 Pseudomonadota bacterium
CAAACCTTTTACCGGGTGTTGCCAGCGCACCAATGATTCACAGCCAACTATTTCGCTCGAACCCATTCTGATTATGGGCTGAAATAGTAGTCGGAATTCTTCATTGATAAGCGCGGTTTTAAGATTTTGCTCTACTGTCAGTAAGTTCTTGGCATCACGTGCAGTTTGTTCGTCGACTGTACGCTTATCCTCAATATCAAAAGAAGTATTCACCGCGGTGAGAATCCGATCCTGCATCCCGAGGTATTGCGACGTTATATTTTTTATTATATTAGTCGTCGTATAAAGCGCCTGGTAGGTTTCATCGGAGGGTTCCACAATCCCTTCAAACACGTGCATCAGGCGCGTATATACGTCCCGGTATCGTTCCATCACAATCTGCAGGAAAAACTTTACTGTGGGGTCAGAACAATCGACTTTCTGGTGGATATAATCGAGCGGGATTGCAATGACATCGGTATCTTCGAGCGCAAGCGCTGTGGCGGTTCGCGGCAGCTGGTCGATAATAGCCATCTCTCCGAGCAGGTCGCCTTCGCCCAGTGTCGCTATGACCAGCTTCCGATCGCCCTTTTGTATTGAAACCTCAACCAGCCCGGTCTCAATAATATAGGCGCAATCCCCGCTGTCACCTTCTCTAAATAAAAACTCGTTAGCGGCAAAATGAGTGGTAAATTCTTTCGAAACCATAATTATGTCGGATGGGGTAATAAGCTAAGTGCAAATTCCTTCCAAAAAATTAGTTAAATATAGCTGATTGCAGTCTCTATTATCCTGTCATTCGATCACAATTCAGTTGTACCTGCTATGCTTTTTTCAAATGAAGCAGAGATATATCAGTAAATTTACGAGTCGATCGTTGTTCATTCACCAGGGTTGTTAAAACTACGATCATCCTTACTACCTGAGGACTAGCATCAGTCCCCTCGATCCCGTATTCCTAAATCTTGAAAACACTCCAAAAAACCCTATCTATAATCTATAGATTTAACAATTAGGAGTGACTCGACATTGCTGATTTCCGAGTTATAGTGACAGGTGATGAAATACCAGGATTATTATCAAATTCTCGGCGTAGCGCGCGACGCTTCCAAAGCTGACATCAAAAAGTCTTACCGTAAACTGGCAAGACGTTACCACCCCGATGTCAATCAGGATGCTTCGGCCGAGGATAAATTCAAGGAGGTCAATGAAGCCTACGAAGTGCTCAAAGATGCGGAGAAACGCAAGGCTTACGATCGCTTCGGAAATGACTGGAAACACGGTCACGAATTCAACCCCGGAGGATTTGGCGGTGGTTTCGGTGGTGGCAGTTATAGTGGGGGTGGCTTTAGCGGTGGTGATTTTAGCGATTTCTTCGAGTCAATATTTGGGGGTGGTACTCGACAGGCGTCGCCGTTTAGACAGGCCCCGCAAAAGGGCGAAGATCGGCATCTCAAACTCGATATCTCGCTCGAAGAGGCATTCCACGGTGGACCCAAGACCATACAGTTTGGGCAACAGCGCGCAGCTGGTGAAAGCCTGGGCAGCACGGCACTGAAAAAACTCAGGATCAATATTCCAAGAGGCGTGACCGCAGGGCAAAAAATTCGCCTCGTTAAACAGGGGCATCCGGCACCCAATGGCGGTGACGCTGGTGACCTTTACCTGGAAATGAATATCCAGCCACACAGGTATTTTAAGCTCGATGATAAAGACGTGATATTGCGTCTGCCGATTACACCCTGGGAAGCCGCACAGGGTACCAAGCTCAAGGTGCCTACGCTGGATGGGCAGGTCGAATTAACCATCAAGTCAGGAACGCAATCGGGTCAAAAAATGCGTCTCAAGGGCAAGGGTATGCCCGGCCGGGTAGTCGGAGATCAATTCGTCGAAATTCTGATTCAAACCCCGCCGGCCAACAACAAGAAGGCAGTAAAGTTTTATCAGGATATGGAAGCGCAATTCAATTTTAATCCGCGGTCGTTCTAGACATCAAATGAAGTACGTTCACTACCTGTTGCTAGTGTTTGTCCTGACACCATTGCAGGCGGCATTGCCGATTGCAGTGGACGGGCAACAGCTGCCGAGCCTCGCACCAATGCTGGAAAAGACCACACCGGCAGTGGTCAATATCGCAACGCGAGGACAAACCAGGCGCCGCTTTCAATTACCACTGCCGGCCGACTCGCTATTTTACCGTTTCTTCGATTTGCCCAGTATCGAGAGGATCCAGGAAACCCAGAGCCTGGGCTCCGGGGTGATCATCGATTCCGAAAAAGGCTATATCCTGACTAATAATCATGTCATCAAGGATGCCTATGAAATCACGGTTACGCTTTCTGATGGGCGCGAACTACTGGCCGAGATTATCGGCCGTGACCCGGATACCGACGTGGCGGTAATTAGAATACCGCCAGACGATCTCACCCAGGTACCTATAGCCGATTCGAGCCGATTGCGCGTGGGTGACTTTGTCGTGGCGATAGGCAACCCATTCGGACTGGGCCAAACCGTAACCTCGGGCATAGTCTCGGCCCTGGGTCGTTCAGGTCTTGGGATAGAGTCCTACGAAGATTTCATTCAAACCGATGCTTCGATAAATCTCGGTAATTCGGGCGGGGCGCTGGTTAATTTGCGCGGTGAACTGGTGGGGATTAATACCGCAATCTTCGGCAACGGCAATTCGGGCAATATCGGCATCGGCTTTGCGATCCCGATTAATTTGGCCCACGGCATCATGCGACAACTGATCGAGTATGGAGAAGTAAGGAGGGGTCGGCTTGGCGCCCAGGGACAGAACCTGACCCCGCAACTCGCGCGGGCGTTCGACATCGAGACTAAAAGTGGATTTATCGTTACGCAGATCGAAACCAGGTCCCCGGCAGACAAGGCCGGGTTGCTGGTCGGCGACGTGATTGTGTCGGCTAACCAGCGCAGCATACGCACAGCCAGGGATATGTATAACCTGGTCGGCCTGCTGCACATAGGCCAGTCGATCGATTTCAAGCTCTACCGCAAGGGCGAAGAAATAAACCTCACCGCTGTGATTCAACCGATTGAAGTTCCAGTGGTCGATGGGAGTGAATTTAATCGGATCCTCGCCGGTGCAAAGATCGGTGAAATTCGTGAATCGAGTCTGGAGAAAGGGTTGGTAACCTATTTAAAGGTAATCGAGGTCGAAGTTGACCTAAATGCCTGGGAGGCTGGGATTCGCAAAGATGACATTTTTCATTCGGTCAATAAGCAGTTGATTCGCACCCTGGATGAAGCCGCCGAGGCATTTGCAAACAATCGGCGCGGCATGATACTGAATATTCAGCGCGGGGATCGGGAACTGTACCTGCTAATAAATAAGGATTAATACCATGTCCAAACTAACCCACTTCAACGAATTCGGCGAAGCCCACATGGTCGATATAGGCGATAAGGAAATTAGCGCACGACGCGCCGTGGTCAAAGGCCACATCAGCATGGAGGCCGAAACCCTGGCATTGATTGTGGGAGGAAAACACAAAAAAGGAGACGTACTTGGCATCGCGCGCACCGCTGGCATCATGGCGAGTAAGCGTACGCCGGACCTGATCCCACTATGCCACCCGATTTCGCTTACCCACGTGTCGGTCGAATTTGAAATTGACGACCGGAACAATCGAATCGACTGTACCGTGAGTACCGAAACCAGGGGCCGGACCGGGGTTGAGATGGAGGCGCTGACCGCCGTCCAGATAACACTTTTAACTATTTACGATATGTGTAAGGCAGTAGACCGTGGCATGGTGATCGGCGATGTTCGCCTGATCGAAAAGTCAGGCGGCAAGTCCGGGCACTGGCAGGCCGAGGATTAACCTGCGTCCCACGCCCTGATCTTGATCATATTAAATGACAGCCTAATTCGTCCAGACTTAGTCGGAGGCTCCCCAGCCTCGGGTGGACGGAGAATTATCAACCCATCGACTTTTGATGGAACCAACTTCGCATGGCAGGCGCTAACCCTTTTCCATCAAGCTACGCAGATCGATGACCGCAGCATTGGCGCGTGATATATACGATGCCATTACCAGTGAGTGATTGGCGAACAGGCCGAAACCGTTGCCGTTCATGATCATCGGACTCCACAGGGTTCGCTGGGTAGCTTCGAGTTCGCGAATAATCTGGCGCAGGCTGATCAGCGCATTTTTCTTTATCAATACAGCTTCGAAATCGATTTCTACCGCCTTGAGGAAGTGCATTAGCGCCCAGGCCGCACCACGGGTTTCATAGAAAACGTCATCGATTTTTGACCAGGGTGTTTTTACCACCAGCTGCTGGCTAGTTTCGGTTGACTGCACGGCTGCGGTGTCACCCGCGAGGTCGGTATTAATTCTGATTTGTCCGACACTCGCACTGAGTCGCTGCGACAGGCTGCCCAGGCGTTTTTCCACCTGGCCGAGCCACTCCTGTAAATTGTCCGCGCGCGCATAAAATTGCGCATCCGGAGTACTCGGGTCTTGCAGGCGCTCGAGGTATCCATAAAGTGCGTCTATACCCTCCTGGTACACGTTTTCGGTGGCAGGGAAGATCCACGATTTGCTGTCAAAATTAAACTGCGGTTCGGCGATGATCAGGTCTACGTCTTCGGCTGACTGCGATTGCGAACGGCTAAAGTCGTTACGCATCGAGCGTGCCAGGTCGCGCACCTGAACCAGCACGCCGAATTCCCAGTTGGGAATATTATCCAGCCATACCGAGGGTGGCATGACGTCGTTGCTGAGGTAGCCGCCACGCTTGTTGAGCAAGGTTTCCATCGCTTCAATCAAAGCGCTGGTGGTATAGCTCCCAGTGGTAATCTGTGAATTGGTTTCCGGTGCTTTTTCGGCGGTTATCGCGACGATATCGAATGCTGTGGGCTCATCGCTCCAGTACATCCCGACGCCAGCCAGAAAGACCAGTATGAGTAGCAGCGGTAACGGCAGCCAGAGGTATGCCGGGCTACCGAATTGCGCCGAATGCCAGCGTGATTTTAACTGGTTGATCCAGTGTTCCAGTTGGTCTTTCATTATCTTGATTCGATCCCCGATTCATGCCACATTGACATCATTATAAACGGATAAATTGATATGTCAGGAATCGCAAAAAAATCTTTCAAATTACTCTTATCGCTTGTAGTGGTGGCGGTACTATTTGTTGTGATTACCACTGCTATTTTTCTGGCGACTTTCGATGCGAACCAGTACAAGCAGGAATTATCAGACCTGGTCAGGCAGGAGACTGGCCGCGAGCTCGAATTTTTCGGTGATGTCGATTTGACCATTTACCCGGCACTCGGCATGAAGCTGGGGGCGATGAGCCTGTCCAACGCGCCGGGGTTTGGCGCGCAATCGATGCTCAAGGTGAATAAAGTCAGCATCAGTGTCGATCTGGTGTCCTTAATCCTGTTTAGCCCCGAGGTCGAGCAATTATTGTTAGATGGCCTTGAAATCAATCTGGAAAAAAATGCACAGGGCGTGACCAACTGGGATGACTTGCTCAAATTGGGCGCTACTGAATCCCCCGGCACAAGCGCGTCGAAGTCGCCTGCTGACACTACAGCCACTGAATCCATGACCTTGCAGGGGGCTTTCGGAGGATTGAATATTCGAAATGCCCGCCTGTCGTGGAAAGACGCGCAGGCAGGTGTCGAATACAAGGTGAAGTACCTCGACCTCAGCACCGGGCGTATCACTCAGGACGCGCCGTTTTCGATCGAGATTAACATGGCGCTCGAAAGCAAGGACGAAATCGACCTGTTGGTGGAATTCAACAGCCAGGTACTGTATTTAATCAACGATAATCGGCTCATACTGACCGACTTCGATCTCGATCTGGAAGCAACCGGAAGTGCTCTGCCGAGGGGCGAAATTAGGCTAACAGTCGCAAGCCAGTCGGTAGACTTCGATCTGGCTAGAAACGCGATCAAACTGGAAGGCGTGATTATCGATATCGACGATAGCCGGTTGAGCGGGTCACTTCATCTGACCGATTTCACGCGGCCCGCGATGACTTTTAACTTCAGTTCTGATTTGCTCGATATCGATGCACTACTGGGCACCGCGCCAGTGACGCAACCAACCGAGCAGCCTGCGAGCGAGCCCACAGCCAACGAGACGAGCGAAGACGTGCAAATTTTGTTGCCGATGGAATTGTTGCGTTCGCTTGAAGTCGATGGCCAGCTTTCGGTGAAGCAAATCAAAATACAGAACCTGTTGCTGGAAGATTTCAGTCTCAAGGTGAGCGCCAATAATGGCGTACTCAATCTCGATCCGATCAAGATGACTCTCTACCAGGGTAGCTTTGAGGGCCGGGTGCAGGTTGATACCAGAAATAAAATACCCAAATATCGTGTCAGCAAAAACTTTAGCGGTGTGCAAATTGGCGAACTGCTAACCGATTATCTCGGCGAAGACCGCATCACGGGCGTATTAAATGCCAGCGTCAATTTACGAACCCGGGGCGAGTGGCTGAGCGCGCTGAAAAAGAACAGTAATGGCACGATGAAGCTGGCCTTTACCGATGGTGCGCTCAGGGGGTTTAATTTGCGCTATTCGATCGATAAGGCCAGGGCAAAACTCAAAAGGCAACCCGCGCCGTCAGAACAGGTACAGAAAACCGATTTCTCTGCGCTTGGCCTGAGTGGAAAAATCAAAAACGGCATATTCAGTAGCACCGATCTCAATTTGCAGGCGCCGTTTCTGCGCGTAGGGGGCGAGGGCAAAGCCAATTTGAATAACGATACGATCGACTATTTGGTGAGGGTTAAACTGGTCGGATCGGTAGCCGGGCAGGAGGGTGGCGAACTGGATGAAATCAAGGGACTATTAATCCCGGTCAGCATCAAGGGCCCATTCGCCGCACCCGAAATCGATGTGCTACTCGATGAAATGCTAAGGGCCCAGGCACAGGCCAAATTAAAGGCAGAAATTGAAAAGCAAAAATCAGCGCTGAAGCAGCAAATACAGGCTGAGAAAGAGGCGTTGGCAGCCGCAAAACAACGCGAACTGGAAAAACAAAAGCAGGTATTGGAAGCGAAAGCGAAAGCCGCGTTGGAAAAGGCAAAAAACAGTCTGCTGAAAAAACTGCTGGAGTAACCAACTTGCGAACAACTGATTTTGCCGAGCCAGTGCTAGGCTGGTACCGCCTGCATGGGCGTAAGCGGCTTCCCTGGCAACTCGACAAAACTCCTTATCGCGTATGGGTGTCGGAAATCATGCTGCAACAAACCCAGGTAGCGACCGTAATCCCTTATTACCAGCGTTTCCTGAAACGATTTCCGAATTTATCCTCGCTCGCCGATGCTTCGAGCGATGAAGTGTTGCAACTCTGGCAGGGCCTGGGCTATTACGCGCGTGCCAGAAATATGCAACACGCGGCACAGATCATACGTGACGAGTGCCAGGGAATATTCCCGCGCGAACTCGAACGGGTGATGGCATTACCCGGCATCGGTCGCTCCACCGCCGGCGCGATATTGACCTTCGCCTGTAAGCAGAGCTGGCCTATCCTCGATGGTAATGTGAAACGCGTACTGGCCAGGTGCTTCGAGGTAAGCGGCTGGTATGGGCAAGTTAATACCATGAAACAGCTGTGGGCCCTGGCTGAACGGCTAACCCCGCAGCAGCACACCGACCAGTATAACCAGGCGATGATGGATATAGGCGCGATGCTTTGCCTGAAGACCAACCCGAATTGCGAAGCCTGTCCACTCAGTGATCGCTGCGAAAGCTATCGACACAACACGCAGGCCAGGTATCCAGAGAAGAAGCCGAAAAAGGCGAGGCCAAACAAACAAACGCTGATGTTATTACACAGGTATCGGAACCGAATCCTGCTTTGGCGCAGGCCCCCGACTGGAATCTGGGGTGGACTGTGGTCGCTTCCAGAGGTGGGCAATGCAGCCGACATTACCGATTGGCAAAGGCAACATTTATCCCTCACCCGCTCGCACAATTCGATCGATAAAAACCTGCTGAAACACCAGTTCACCCACTTCAGCCTCGACATATCGCTGGCCGTAATTGAACTGGATCGATTACCAGGCAAAGTGTCCGACAATGAAAATATGGTCTTCGTAAAGGCAGATGGTTTATCCGAATACGGGCTGCCGACTCCGGTGCGCCGAATTCTGGAAAACGTTTTAAAGCTCACTTAAAAGGTTTATATAATGACCTGATTCCGGACCCCGAGCCGGAATCCATATAAAAAGTCCCGGTCATTCCGGACCCCGAGCCGGAATCCATTAAAGGGGTAGTAAAATAAGTACCTCAACCCTATTCCAACAACCCCGCCGCCCGCTCAAACTTCTTAACCAGAATTCCCTCATCCCCACAACAACTGGCCGCACACTGGTTCACCTCGTTCAAGGCGTTGGCATCCATCTCCAACCAGGCCGAGACCGGCATGTTCTCGGTCGCACAGTCACAGCTAATATCGGTATGGGCGTATACGTGTCGCAGGCCAATTTCACGCCCTGTGGCAGCCGCCTCGTCGATAATGGCATGCGGCGTCGGCGGTATATGCGATAACTGGTAAGCTGGAAAAAACTTCGTTACATGCCACGGGCTATCCGCACCCAGGTTATCCCGAATCCACTCGGCGATTTGGCGTAACTCTTGCGGCGAATCGTTTTTACCCGGGATCACGTTGGTACGCGTCTCGACGTGTATACCAAGTTCGCTAGCCTTTTTAATCGAGTTCAAAACCTGCTCGACCGTGCTGACTGGGCAGATGTCTTTGTAAAACCCTGCCGACATGCTTTTGATATCGGAACACAGCACATCCATATGCGGAGCCATTAGCTCCAGCGCCTCGTCGGTGACAAAACTATTGGATACATACACCGTGAAAAGACCAGCTTCGCGCGCCAGTTTCGATACATCGAGCACATATTCAAGCCAGACTGCCGGTTCTGAATAGGTGAACGCGATGCCGTCGACTTCGTGCCTGAGTGCGGTTTCGACAATTTGCTCGGGCCTTACCCAGGGATCGGTCGACTGCCCTTTGGCGAGCTTGTCGAGCGCCTCGACGCCCCAGGAAATCTCCAGGTTATGGCAGCCCTTGCAACGGAAGTTGCAGCCATAGCTGCCAATCGACATCACCTGGCTGTCGGGTCGAAAGTGGTAGACAGGCTTATTGCGGATCGGCCCCACCTCGATCGCCGAAATAATGCCATACGACAGGTTGTAAAGCGTGCCGTTACGGTTCACATGCGCCTGGCAAAAACCGCGTTGGCCGTGGCGTAAGCGACAGCGCCACAGACACAAATTACACACCACATCGCCGTTTTCCAACGGCTGTTGCAGTAGGGATTCTACCAGTTGATAACTGTCGGCCATAGATTTCGAAACTAGATTAAAACTGTTCGACACAGTGTAGTGCAGGTCGCAAATAAATCAATCACAACGATAGTAAGGGCAATAGGCTAAAAACTAATCCAATCCCCCTATTCAGGCTTGACTAGAAGCGCGCGCGTCTATTTAATACGCGCTTCCAACCCATACGCCCAGGTAGCTCAGTCGGTAGAGCAGAGGACAATTAGTACTTCTAACACCTGGTTTCCATTACGGCCGGCAATTCACTTTGTTGTTGGAGCTGATGTCAACATTGTCGACGGACAGACACGTTTGCGGGCGCTCCACCAGCGCTTGAGATTCGTGGCAGAGTATAAAGAGAATTGAAATGACTGGTCCGACCAAAGGCCTGCTATACATGTTCCTGGGCACGATCGTGCTTTCCTGCATGCACGGTATGGTTCGTTACCTGAGTGGGGAACTGCACCCATTTGTAATAGCATTCTACCGCAACCTGTTCGGGTTTATTGCCATTCTTCCCCTGGTATACAGGGTAGGACTGCCCGCCATACGGCCCCGTAACCCCAGGATTATGGTATTGAGGAGTGTCTCAGGCATTATCGCCATGCTGACCTGGTTCTATAGTCTCTCTAAAGTGCCGACTGCGGAAGCCACAGCACTGAGCTTTACCGCAGCAATTTTCACCGCGCTTGTGGCCTATATCCTGCTGAAAGAAAAAATGAAAGCACATCGCTGGACCGCTATTTTTGGTGGAATTATAGGGGTGATAATCGTGCTTCAGCCTGACACCGAGAATTACAACCCCTACATGTTACTGGTGCTGGTTTCATGTATGTTCTGGGGTCTTTCGGTAACACTGGTCAAGATACTTACGCGTACGGAATCTGTAACCAGCATTGTGGCGTGGATGTCGATACTGCTTACCGTAATGTCGTTACCCCCGGCACTGCTCTTTTGGCAGTGGCTTAGCGTTGAGCAGTTTTTACTGCTTTGTGCAGTGGGTGTTATGGCCACGCTTGGCCACCTTGCAATGACGAAGGCCTTATCACTTGCGGATACAACGGCGGTGATGTCAATCGACTTCATGCGCATGATCTGGGCGGCCTTGATTGGGTTCTATTTTTTTGCCGATCCACTCGAGATCTATACCTGGATTGGCGCATCCATCATATTTGGCAGCGGGCTTTATATCATTTTCAGGGAATCTTTAACACGTGAAAATCGATAACAAGCGGTGCGCACCGCTACCATTTATAAACGAGTAGAACGGGAACCAACTTGAGATTCGTCGACATCATTCTGGCCATTAGCGTAGCTGTCATATGGGGGTTTGGTTTTACTCTCGCCAAGGTCGCTTTTGTGTTGAGTGATTTTCCACCGATCCTGCTAATCGCTTTTCGCTTCGCACTGACAACCCTTGTATTACTCTGGTTTGTAAAGCCCCCATTCGGGTTTATGCGCCGGATATTCTGGATTTCGGTTGTCAGTGCGACCGTCCAGTATGCTTTAACATTTACCGGTCTGGACGGATTGAATGCATCGACAGCCATCATTGTGGTGCAGCTCGAATTCCCCTTCATGGTAATAATGGCAGCAGTCGTATTCAAGGATCGTTTGAGCTGGTCACAAATTGCGGGTATAGCATTGGCCATTATGGGAATTGTCATGATTGCAGGCCAACCACAACTGCAGGATGATATTCTGCCTGTTTTTCTTGTCATTGGCGGTGCATTCACCTGGGCGGTTGGCCAGATCATGATTAAAAAGCTTGGTGGGCAGGTAGGTGGTTTCACACTCATCGCATGGGTCGCCGCATTTGCAACGCCACAACTGTTTTTTGCTTCATGGTTATTTGAAGAAGGGCAGGTACAGGCGATCAGGACAATGAACTGGATTGGCTGGGCAGTGGTGGTTTACCTGGGGCTGGTGATGACCGCCCTGGGGTACAGTATCTGGTATCACCTGCTGGGAAAGTTCCGGATATCCCAGATCGGCCCGTTTTTGTTGCTGCTGCCGGTGACATCGATTGCAGGGAGTGTTCTCCTGCTTGACGAGCAACTTTCAACGATCGAATTTGTCGGCGCAATTATTGTTATCTTCAGTGTGTGGATAATTACCAGACGCGCTAGCGCTG
>JADFJT010000096.1 GCA_022566015.1 Pseudomonadota bacterium
ACCGGAAAGCTTTCTGATCGCTGGAACCACAAACAGATCAAACGTGACCATCACGGCGACAGGGTTTCCGGGCAGGCCTATGAACAGGCTGCCCTCGATAGTGCCGAAGGTCAGTGGCCGTCCGGGTTTGATCGCAATTTTCCAGAAATTGATTTCACCGATGTCCCTGAGCACGGATTTAATGTAATCGGCTTCGCCCACCGACACACCACCGGTCGAGATGATCAAATCTGCAACTGCGGCAGCCTCAGTCAGAGCCCTTCGAATTTTGTCTGGGTCATCCGCGATAACGCCGAGGTCGAGTATTTCGACGGGTAGTTGGGCTAACATACCGTGTAGTGTGTAGCGGTTGCTGTCGTAAATCTGGCCTTTTTCGAGGGGTTTCCCGATTGAGACCAGTTCATCACCGGTTGAAAAATAGGCAACCACCGGTTTGCGCTGAACTTTCAGCGAGCCGATTCCGAGTGATGCCAGTACGCCCAGATCGGCCGGATTAATCCGCGCGCCCTGTTGTAGCACCAGTGCACCTTGCTCGATATCCTCACCGGCGAGGCGCGTGTTTTCTCCCCCTCGGTGGCCCGTACCGATACGAATAGTGCCATTTTCAAGTTGCTCGACCTGCTCCTGCATGATCACCGTATCGGTACCCTCGGGGATTACCGCGCCGGTCATGATACGCACGCATTGACTATCGCCGCAGACCCGATCGAAAGGCTTGCCCGCATAAGCGACACCGATTTCTTCGAATTCACCAACACCCTGAACTGGCAGGCTTTTACTCGGTACGGCAAAGCCGTCCATGGCCGAGTTGGTATGCCCCGGTACGTCGATCGGTGAATTAACCGTTTCACTACTAATACGGCCCAGGCACTCCTTTAACGGTAACTCTTCGTACTCATCCAGCGCGGTAATCGTGGCACCGATGCGCTCGAGTGCCTGTGCGACGCTGATCGAATTTGGATCGACTGCATCTGCACAGCTCGGAGAAGTGGTGACGCTCAAATTTATCAGAGGCTCCTTAATGCTAAATGTCGATATTGAGGCACAGACCGGGAGAAATTGGTAGGGGCAGGGCGTAATTATTAATTTTTTGTCGATTCGAAAGGTTTAATCCCGTGCTTAATAACTGGAATTACAGCCAAATAAATAATCCAGCAAAGTAGGGGTTGCAATGGTATTTCCATTCATATTATTATGGATTCTTATATTGGATGTTTAACAAAAATAAACACGCATCCAGAGTCCCTGCGTAGGGCTAAAATATACCAACCGGAGGATAAAAAATGCAAAAATCTCTTCATATCGACCCGGGTAAATGTACCGGCTGCCTACAGTGCGAGATGGCATGCTCTTACGATAACACGGGTACTTTCAACCCATCCCGATCCTATATCAAGGTATTCACATTTCACGACGAGGGCCGGTTCGCACCCTATACCTGCACCCAGTGTGATGAAGCCTGGTGCATGCACGCCTGCCCAGTCGATGCGATAAGCGTCGATTTGGCAACCGGTGCCAAGATAATATCGGATGACAAGTGTGTCGGCTGTAAAGTATGTACCATCGCCTGTCCTTTCGGAACGGTGAATTACTCGCAGGCCACCGGCAAGGTAGTCAAATGCGATCTTTGCGGCGGCGACCCGGAATGTGCGAAAGCCTGCCCCACCGGCGCTATCACCTACATCGATGCAGACTGGACTGGTTATGACAGAATGATGGCCTCGGCCGCGAAAAGTCTGCCATCCGCTGAAGCCACCCATTAAATGAGAGGAAACGAACATGTCCTGGACAAGAAAAATTCTGAGGGTCAATCTCTCTAAAGGTAGCTGTACTCCCGAACCACTCAACATGGAATGGGCCATGGAATACCTGGGCCAGCGCGGCCTGGCGTCTAAATATTTAAGCGAAGAAGTCGATCCGACCTGCGATGCACTCGGACCCGACAATAAACTCATCATGGCCACCGGTCCGCTCACCGGCACCTCGGCCTCGACCGCGGGGCGTTACTCGGTTATTTGCAAGAGCCCGCTGACTGGCGCGATCGCCGCTTCTAATTCGGGTGGATTCTTCGGTCCCGAAATGAAGTTCGCCGGTTGGGATATGATTATTTTCGAAGGCAAATCCGAAAAACCGGTATATCTGCTGATACAGGATGACCAGGTTGAACTGCGGTCTGCCGAGGACATCTGGGGTAAATCTGCCTGGGAAACAGACGATATTCTGCATGCGACCCACCAGGATCCGCAAATGCGAATCGCTATCATCGGTAGAACCGCTGAAGCGGGTTGTTTGTATGCTGGAATCATAAATGACAGGCACCGCGCCGCTGGACGCTCTGGCGTCGGCACGGTAATGGCCTCGAAGAATTTAAAGGCGGTAGCGATTCGCGGCACCGGGGGTATCGGTAACCTGGAAGATGCCGACAAGTTCTTTGAAGCCGTCGATGCCGGCAAGAAAGTGCTGGCCGACGGTGCGGTTACTGGTCAGGGTTTGCCCACATACGGTACTCAGGTATTAATGAATGTAATTAACGGCGTGGGTGGATTACCCGCACACAATATGCGCGACGTTGGCTTTGACGGCGCGGGCGACATTTCTGCCGAGGCGATGGCCGAGCCCAGGAAAAGCGATGGCAAACCGAACTTGGTCACCGGTGCTGGCTGTTTTGCATGCACCATCGCCTGTGGTCGAATCTCGACAATCGACAAGACCCATTTTTCAGTCAAGGACAAACCGCAGTACCACGGGGCTTCCGGCGGTCTCGAATACGAGGCAGCCTGGGCACTGGGCGCGGATACCGGTGTCAGCGATCTGGATGCGCTAACCTACGTCAATTTCCTGTGCAACGAAGACGGTTTCGATCCAATTTCTTTTGGTGCAACTGTGGCCGCAGCAATGGAAATGTTTCAAGACGGCGATCTCACCACTAAAGACACCGGCGGTATCGAACTCAAGTTTGGTTCCGCAGAGGCGCTTGTGGCGATCACCGAATTGCTCGTCACCGGTGAGGGCTTTGCCAAAGATCTGGGCATGGGTTCGAAACGGCTGTGTGATAAGTATAAGCGTCCCGAACTGTCGATGACTGTCAAGAGCCAGGAATTTCCTGCCTACGATCCACGCGGCATCCAGGGAATGGGCCTAGGTTATGCCACATCAAATCGCGGCGCCTGTCACTTGCGAGGCTACACCGTCGCTTCCGAAGTTCTGGGCATTCCAGTGAAAACCGAGATGAATGATGCCGAGGGCAAGCCAGAACTGGTCAAGGCGTTTCAGGATGCGACCGCGCTGGTCGATTCGGCAGGCCTGTGTATTTTCACCACCTTCGCCTGGGGTATGGACGATATTGCCCCGCAGATCGATGCCGCCTGCGAAGGTGACTGGAGCGTCGAAGGTTGCCTCGAAGTGGGGGAACGTATCTGGAATATGGAGCGAATATTTAACCAGGCTGCCGGCTTTACCGCAGACGACGACAAGCTACCCAAACGGATGCTTAAAGAAGCGATTAAGAGTGGACCGACCAAGGGGCAGGTAAGTCGTTTAGGTGAAATGTTACCAAAATATTACGAGATTCGCGGTTGGAATCCGAAGGGCGAGGTAACTGCCGAAACTCGAGAGCGTCTATCCCTGTAATCAGTGATGACCCCCCCAGCGCTGCGCTCCGGGGGGCTTGTTAGTCCATCTTTTGAGAGTGTATTCTTAACAAGAGTATCTCAAAAAATTTAGATTTTTTCGTGAGTGCAAGGAAGCACCGCGCGCAGAACCGCAGTTTACACGAACGTAAATGAGGATCGACCGGGCTGGCGCACCAGCACGGAGCTGACGCCGCAATTGCGGAAAAAGATAATTTTTAGAGGTGCTCTTATGCAACATATTATTATTGGTGCCGGCCCTGCGGGTGTCATAGCTGCCGAAACCTTGAGAAAATGTGATCCAGCTGCGTCGGTGACTATCATCGGCGATGAGCCGGAACCCCCTTATTCACGCATGGCGATTCCCTACTACCTGAGCGACAATATCGATGAAGCCGGCAGTTATCTGCGCGATCCCTCCACACATTACAGCAAGTACAGTATTGAGCTGGTGCAGGAGCGAGTCGAGAAAGTCGATTCGAAAGCAAAGCAGGTTACGCTCAGTGATAGCAGCACGCGTAATTACGACAAACTCCTGCTAGCGACCGGATCGCGTGCGATAAGCCCGCCAATCCCAGGGCTGGACCTACCCCAGGTACATTCCTGCTGGACGCTGGTAGATGCGCGTCACATCATCGAACTCGCAAAACCAGGTGCGAATGTGGTGCTCATCGGCGCTGGTTTTATCGGTTGTATCATTCTCGAGGCCCTGGTGAAGCGAAAGATCAAACTGACGGTGGTGGAAACCGGAAACCGTATGGTGCCGCGCATGCTCAACGATAAGGCAGGTGGTTTGCTCAAGCAATGGTGTATCGACAAGGGTATAGACGTGCATACCTCCTGTAGTGTCGAGTCGGTCAAAGCCGCCGATAATGGCGAAGTGCAGGTGAGTTTGAGCGATGGCAGCAAGCTGCCAGCGGCCCTGGTGATTACCGCGACTGGTGTAAAACCGAATATAGAAATGCTCGAAGGGACCGACATCAAGCTCGATCTTGGGGTATTGGTGAATCATTCGATGCAAACTAGTAATAGCGATGTCTATGCGGCTGGCGATGTCGCACAGGGTATCGATTTTTCTACCGGCAATTTTGAAGTTCAGGCGATACAACCGACTGCCGCTGACCATGGACGAATAGCGGCACTGAATATGGCCGGCAATATTACCGAGCATCATGGCACGTTGAATATGAATATACTCGATACCCTGGGATTGGTTTCCTGCTCATTCGGACTGTGGATGGGCGTCGATGGCGGTGAGCAGGCCGAGTTATACAATCCAGGCGAATTTCAGTATATCAATCTACAGTTTGATGGCGATTGCCTGGTCGGTGCCAGCACTATTGGCAAGACGCAGCATATTGGCGTTTTGCGCGGCCTGATCGAGTCAAGAATTAATCTTGGGCACTGGAAAGAACGCCTGTTAAAGGATCCTACGTGTATCATGGAAGCCTATATCGCCTCTACGCAGGAACTTGGATACAGTTAAGTGTTGTTTTATGAAAATGTATATCGAGTTTTACGCTTCATTAATGAAGTATCTGCCGCCGGGCAATGCAAGATTTCGTAGAGAAATCAAAGTAGAGGATTCCCTGAAACTGAGTCGCCTGATCGCGCGCTATCATATACTACCTGAAGAAGCCCATCTCGTGCTGGTAAACGGTCTTTACGTCTACGCGGAGGCAAGGGAGGGCCGAGAACTACAGGAAGGCGATGTAGTCTCGATCTGGCCACCTGTTGCCGGGGGATAAAGTGCCTGCCGCAGATCTCGAACCCGGGATCATCGAATATGAAATGGGCTATCGCGCCGATGAATTCGAAAATGTCTTAACCGGTACTTTTACCAGCGAGAAATCGGTGTATCGTTGCCAGCTGGTTTCAAATCGTCATTGGCGTATCACGCGGTCCGACGCTAGCCTCCAGATCGATATCACGATCAGTGAAAAACCACCACGCAAGCTTGGACTATTCGTATTGCCGGTACTGCAGGTTCGCTTTCAAATGTCGGGCACAGCTGCTGATCTACAGCAAAAGTTCTTCGACCGATTCCATCAATATTTCCACAAGGGTGGTGGTTAGATGGACGAAAAGCAGCTTGATCGCTACAGTCGTCAGATACGATTACCGCAAATAGGCGAGGCGGGGCAGCAAAAAATTCTCGACGCGAGCGTGCTGATTATCGGCATGGGTGGACTCGGGTCGCCGGCCGCGCTGTACCTGGCCGCTGGCGGAATTGGCAGGCTCGTGATCAGCGACTACGATGTAGTCGAAGCGTCGAACCTGCAACGCCAGATCATCCATACCAGTGCTTCGATCGGAGAGTTAAAGGCCGACTCGGCGAAACGCGCTATCGAGTCATTGAATCCAGATTGTCGGGTCGAGTCAGTCAATTACCAGATCGAAGGCGATGAATTGAAGTCGATTATCGATGACGTCGATATCGTGCTGGACTGTAGTGATAATTTCCCCACTCGCTTCGAAGTCAATCGAGACTGCGTTGAAAGTGAAACGCCGCTGGTGTCGGGGGCGGCGATTCGACTGGAAGGCCAAATCATGAATTACCAGCCGGGCGTTGGCGGGCCCTGCTATCAATGTTTATATACGCAAGTGTATGAGAATGCTGAGACCTGCGAAATGGAGGGCGTACTAGGCCCTGTGGTCGGAGTCATCGGCACCATGCAGGCGTTGCAGGCGCTGTTAATATTAACCGGTCGGGGTGAGCCATTGATTGGAAGATTATTACTACTCGATGCTGCTAATTTAGAATGGCAAGCGGTGAATCTAACTAAAAACCCAGCCTGCCCGGTGTGTGGCACCCAGGATTGAACTTAATGATGCGCTCCCAGAGATGTCAGGCTCGCGCTGGAAAAAGCATAGATTAGTCTGATTGATTATTCCAATCATTTTTTGCGAGAATTAAATTTTTTTGTCGAACACCCTCAATTGTGTCTGAAAAACCCTGAATACTTCAGGCTTTTTTTAGGTAAATCTGTTCATAAATAAATTTCGCGATACCCTCCGGATCATTGATATCGAGTATCGGAATCTCCGTTGCCTGTGAGGGTGGAGCATCGCAGGCAATGGCTATGATGGCGGGGTCATTTGGGTAGAGATAGGGTTTGCCTAAAGCCTTCCGATGCAATTCGATTTTGGAAAACTTCAGGTGTTTGTATCCCTCTACCAGTACCAGGTCAGATTTGGCCGGGTTCAGCGATTCGATAATTTCTTCCAGGCTCGGCTCTTCTTCGGGCTTATCGAATTCACTAATCAGCACCATTCGAGTGTGGGTACAGATGACGGTTTGATCGGCACCCGATTTACGTAATACGTAGCTGTCCTTACCCGGCTGATCGAGGTCGAAATGATGATGGGCATGTTTGATCACCGCGATCTTTAATCCTCGCGATTTTAATTGTGGGATCACCCTTGTGAGCAGAGTCGTTTTACCGGTGCCGCTGTAAGCGCTAAAACCAACTACGGGCATGTTTGAAATCATTGCCTGGCCTGTAACATACGATCACGATCTTCGGGTGTGTTGATGTTTTGAAACATGGTACGCCGATCAGAAAAATCGACTTGGGCAAAGTCGTATTGAGCGTACCAACGGTCTATTTTGCGCTCGCCATTGCGTAGGAATAGCGCCAGACTGTTTAGCAGGCCGGTGTCGAGTAGTGCGTAAACTGGTTGCAAACGCTCGCCATCGTGCGCCACGCAAATCGAAGCCCCGGTGGTATCCTGGGCCTGAATAAAACGTTCGACAAAATCATCTGCAAGCTGCGGGCCATCGCAGGGCAGTGTCAGTATATAATCGGTTTCAAGCGCAGACATAGCGCTGGCAAAGCCTGCGAGTGGCCCCTGGAAATCTTCCAGTTTGTCGGCGATAACCGGGTACCCGTACGACTCGTATCGGGACTGGTTTCGGTTGGCATTGATGGCGATATTCGGCACCTGCTTTTGTAAAATTTCAATCAGTATTTCAATCAGTAATCGACCATCGAAGTCGAGTAGGCCTTTGTCCTTTCCACCCATACGTCGACCCTGACCGCCGGCCAGGATAACCGCCGTGAGATTACTGGTCTGAATAGTCATTCGAGTCTTTAATCATTTTTGAGTCGTTCAGTCATGAAGATAAAACCGGATCGGTGCGAATCAAGGCGCAAATCGCTGATAATAACGAACAGATGTTGATTCATGAATTGATCAGGGGTTCTTAAGCACGAATTTTCTGATAGGCTTTTAAACTTGCGACCTTGTCCGATTCCACGCTATCTGCCTCTAGTCTATGGTTTGCCAGGTTTAGCTTAAAACCTTGCAGACTATCGAAAAAATCCGGGTCGTGAGTCGATATCACTATTGCCATACCGCTATCCAGAAATTCCTTCAACATGCGCAGTGTCCTGCTGCGGCTCTCGGAATCGAGATTAGCGGTCGGTTCGTCGAGCAGCAATATCTGAGGGTTTCTCAGATAGACCCGAGCGAGCGCCACGCGTTGTTGCTGACCTCCGGACAGGCTGACTGCCAGTTGCGTCGCCAGAGGTTCGAGTCCAGCCCAGAGTAATACCTGGTCGACCGATTTTTTCTTATCGACGATGGCTGAATTAAGCTTTGCGGTGTAATCGAGGTTACGCTGCAAGGTGCCGGCCAGCATATAGGGTTGTTGGTGCAGGTACATTACAGACCGTAACAATCGGCCACGACTAGCTCGCCAGGATTTTGAATCAGCCTGGTCAATCGATATTCCAAATCGATTCGGTTTTTCGATCCCGGCGAGGATGCGTAACAATGTGGTCTTACCGGAACCGTTTTCCCCGGTAATTAGCAGGCATTTGCCGTGGTGAATAGAAATCGATACCGTGTCTAGTACCGTGTTTTTGCCGTAATGTTTGCTGATTTTCTGGTAGTCGAAGTGAAAGCTGTCGATCATGGGTTTATACTGCCTTTGCCCTGTACATGATACAACAGGGCATTTAACAAGAAGGCCAGGAATAGCAATACGGTACCGAGTGCAATGCCTTCGGCGAAATTACCCTTGCTGGTCTCGAGCGCAATGGCAGTCGGAATATTGCGTGTGTAATGCGCTATATTTCCACCCAGCATCATCGAAGCACCTACTTCAGAAATGATGCGCCCGTAAGCAGCGAGTAATGCTGCCATCAATCCGAAGCGAATTTCATAAAGCACGGTTACAAAAGCATAAATTCGGCTGGCGCCAAGTGTGCGCGCGGTTTCCCAGGCGCGGCGATCAGCCGCCTGAAAAGACGAATGTGCCATCGCGATCAGAATCGGCAGGCATAATAGAAACTGTCCCATCATCATCGCGGTCTGGGTGAATAGCAGGCGAAAATCCCCCATCGGACCCTGGCGCGATAACACAATAAACAGGGTCAGGCCAATCACTACGGCTGGAATCGACAGAAAGGTACTAAACAATGCGATCAAAAATCGGCGTCCAAAAAAATCACCATAAGCGAGCACAAACGCGATGATTAGTGCTGGTGGTATCGCGAACAGAATCGCGAGCGAAGAAACCTGGAAGGAAATGCCGATAATTTCCCAGATATCGTTGTCACCACTCAGTAGCAACCTGAAAGCTTCGAGCGTGCTGGATATCAATACATCCATAGTGTTCAGGATCCTCCCTGGCTAGCTGAAGGGATAAACAACTGCTGACCCTGCATCTTGAAGTCTCCAATTAATTGCTGACCCTTACTCGAAGTAAGCCACTCGATCAATTTCTGGGCACCCGAATAATTTATATCGCTGTGGCGGGCGGGATTTACCGCGATAATGCCATAGGGATTAAATAATGGGGGGTCACCCTGGTATAACAGAGCTAGATTCGCTTTCCTCCGATAAGCCAGCCAGGTGCCTCGATCGGTCATGGTATAAGCGCCCAGCTCATTGGCTATTTGAATGACCTTCCCCATGCCCTGGCCTACGGATTTGTACCAGTCCCCCCGTGGCGAATATTCGATTGCCTGCCATAGGGTCAATTCTTTTTTATGCGTACCGGAGTCGTCACCGCGCGAAATAAATAAACTGCTGGTTTTTCTTATTTTATCCAACGCTTCATACACCGATCGGCTAGAAGCTATCTGGGCCGGATCTTCTGGCGGACCGATCAGGACAAAATCGTTATACATCACATCGAAACGCTCGACGCCGTACCCGGCATCGATGAATTCCTGCTCGGCGCTTCTGGCGTGTACCAGCACCACATCGACGTCACCATCCTTGCCCAGGCGTAGCGCTTTGCCGGTACCTACCGCAATATAATGCACTTTGGTCGAGCTGTCTTTTTCAAATTCAGGCAGGAGGTAGTCGAGCAATCCCGAATTAGCGGTACTGGTCGTGGTAGCCAGTCGTAGTAATGAGCCGCCGCTATAGGCACTGGTAGAAAACGAGATGGTGAAGAGCAGGCACGTGATTAAGACGCATCGCATCATTATCATAACGCATCGGACTATTATCATCGGAGAAGGGGTCGACAAAAGGGATAAATTATATCAAGCTGGTGCGTGACATACTACGCTGATAAACGGGAAACGTAGGGTGCAATGGCCTCGGCAATACGACCCAGTAACTGGAGACGAAATAAAGAATGACTGAAACACGAGAATTCATACCCTTAAATATTGCCGTACTGACCGTATCGGATTCCCGTGACGAGTCCAACGACAAATCAGGCGCTCTGCTGGTGAAACACTTAAGTGAAACCGGGCATAAATTGGCAGAGAAATCGATTGTGCGGGACGACAAGTACCAAATCCGGGAAGTGATTTCGCGCTGGATCGCAGAAGAGTCGGTTCAGGTCGTTTTGACTACCGGCGGAACCGGCGTTACCGGTCGCGATGGTACGCCAGAAGCTGTCGCTCCATTACTCGACAAGATCATCGATGGTTTCGGAGAAACGTTTCGTAGCCTGTCCTACCAGACTATCGGTACCTCAACCCTCCAATCCAGGGCGCTGGCTGGTGTGGCAAACGGCACCTACGTCTTTTGCCTGCCGGGCTCCTCGGGTGCCTGCAAAGATGCCTGGACCAAATTGATTAGCGCCCAACTGGATTATCGTACACGGCCTTGTAACCTGGTGGAGTTAATGCCGAGGTTACGGGAGTAAAGATACTAGCTATCAACTAACAGAAAACCTCGTCATTCTGAATCCCGAGCTGGATCCCTGTTACCTCGGGGAATAGCGTTCAAAACACGCTGTGCCGAAGCGTCGGACCGATCCATCCCTCGGTAACTGCTCCTGCGTTGCTCTACCTCCGATACGTCGGACCGCTACATCCATGCAGTCGTATACGCTCTCATCCGGGGCGCCGGACCGTTCCCTCCCTGAAAAATAAGGTTTTGAACCCTATCCCCCGAGGTAGTCGCACTACCGAGGTGTGATTGCCGGTATATTTTTACAGAACCTTGCGCGACAGGGATGTCGCGTGAGAGCGTCCAGGGAGGGTTTACAGCGTTTCTGTAAAAACATACTGGCAATCACGCTTCCCCGGAAACCGAAACGACAAAATTAACTCCGTCCCCTGTAGAGAATCGAAGATTTCTGGACTTTCAACCGAGGTAGCTAAGCTGCATTCGAGAAGGTTTAAATTGCTGATATCGCTGGTGAATGATTTATCCTGAGTTGAACTGGACTCACAGAATTGGATGATGAGCTCACTCTAATAGAATCCGGATTATCCCTGCGGTTATTCCGCAATGACGGGGTTTTTATAACCGAACCGAGCTTCTGGAAGAGGCGAGCCTTTTTATTTCTGGCACTGCATCAAACTCGATAAACTCCCTTC
>JADFJT010000012.1 GCA_022566015.1 Pseudomonadota bacterium
TTTGAAAAATCAATTTTAATTCGTCGCGTTAAACAATTAGAAATTTTTATTATGCTGCTTGGCGCTGTGGCGTTTTATTTGCAAAGCGCCCCTATGTTAATTTCGATATTATTTTTAATGGGGGCACAGTCGTCCCTGTTTGGCCCGGTTAAGTATAGCCTCTTACCGCAAGTTTTAAGCCCTGAAGAACTGGTGGGTGGCAATGCGATGGTTGAGTTCGGAACCTTTCTGGCAATATTGATGGGTTTGATCGCGGCCGTTTTTATAATCGGCTTTGGCCTTTATATACTATCTCTTGCGGTGGTAGTGTTCGCAATTGCAGGTTACTGGGCGAGTCGCTCAATTCCCACTCTGGCTGCTAACGCACCCGAATTGTCAATTAGTTTCAATATAATAACTCAGACCAGGAGCATACTCCGCGATGCTCGTGAAAACCGCACCGTATTTTATTCTATCCTCGGTATTTCCTGGTTCTGGTTTATCGGCATTACTTACGTCACCCAGTTACCCAATTATGTACGTTATGAATTAGGCGGTAACGAACAGGTCTATGTACTGTTACTCGCTATGTTTTCGATCGGAATCGGGATGGGTTCTTTTTTGTGTGAGCGACTATCTGGACGCATTGTTGAAATTGGGTTGGTGCCAATAGGCGCGCTGGGTCTGTCCCTTTTTGGCATCGATATTTACTTTGGTCAATCGCAAGCATCGGGTAACACTTTGATCGCACCGATGGTTTTTCTTTCGAACAGCAGTAATTTGCGCGTCATGTTCGACATCGTCATGCTTGGGATATCGGGTGGTCTGTACATCGTGCCACTCTACGCATTGATCCAGCAACGCAGCAATCCAAAAAAGCGTTCACGTGTTATCGCAGCCAACAATGTCTTAAATGCATTGTTCATGGTAGTGGCTGCAATTTACGGGATGATCGCTCTATCCTCGGGCATTAATATATCGACCCTGTTTTTGATCATGGCGATTATGAACGCCGCTATCGTATTGTTTATCTTCAAGCTAGTACCCGAATTTATTTTGCGTCTGCTGATCTGGCTAGTGATCCACATCCTATACCGCGTGCGCCAGATCGACCTGGACAAGATACCCGATACTGGCCCAGCGGTGCTGATTTGCAATCATGTTAGCTTCGTCGATGCGTTACTACTCGCAGGCTGTATCAAACGACCGATTCGTTTCGTGATGCACTACCGTATCTTCCAGCTGCCGATTCTTTCTTTTGTATTTAAAACCGCCAATGCCATTCCAATTGCAAGCCCGCGTGAAGACGCGACGATGATGAAAGAGGCCTTCGATCAAATAAACGCCGCATTAGAGCAAGGAGACCTGGTGTGTATTTTCCCCGAAGGCAAGTTAACCGAAGATGGTGAAATAAATTCATTCAAGTCTGGTGTGAGCAAAATTCTGGAGCGTGATGCGGTCCCAGTGGTGCCACTCGCTTTGCGTGGCCTGTGGGGCAGCTTTTTCAGCCGTAAATACGGAAATGCGATGACCCGATGGTTTCCGCGTGGATGGTTCAGTAAAATTGAGTTGGTTGCAGGAGATCCAATCGATGCTGCCGACGCCTCGCTTAAAACTTTGTATCGGCAGGTATCGAAGCTGCGCGGCGATATCAGGTAATCGAACAGGACCTGGTACACACCCTTTGCTTAGCGAGGGGTAAATGTGTAATAACGCACAATGGGTGTGCGAGTTACACCATAGAAATACACTAATATCTTGTTTATACTGCTCGCCTCTCAATATATCGGATCATTCACGGAGTCATCATGAGCCAGCCCGCAGAAGTAGTCAGCTCGAAGATCAGTCAGTTATTCCATTACATTAACGGCGAAAGGGTCGCTGGCAACAGTGGTCGTTTTGGCGATATCTTTAATCCAAGCCTGGGCGTCCGGGCAGCCGAAGTGCCGCTTGCCTCGAAGGCAGAAGTCGAAGATACGATAGCGGCAGCACAGGAAGCGTTTCCAGCCTGGGCTGCGACTTCGGTCCTGGCGCGCTCACGCATCATGACAAAATTTGTGCATTTGCTATATGAGCATCAGCACGAACTGGCCGAGCTAGTTTGCAAGGAACATGGCAAGGTGATCGAGGACGCAATGGGGTCGGTATTGCGCGGTATCGAAGTCGTCGAATTTGCCTGTGGCGCCCCGCACCAGCAAAAAGGCGAGTTCTCCGATAACGTCGCGCGGGGAATTGATATCTACTCGATGCGTAAACCGCTCGGTGTTGTCGCCGGTATTACTCCGTTCAATTTCCCGGCGATGATTCCTTTATGGATGTCGGGTATGGCACTGGTCACCGGCAATACCGTGGTCTTAAAGCCATCTGAAAAAGACCCTTCCTGCCCATTACGAATGGCTGAATTATTTGTCGAAGCGGGCGGTCCTCCCGGCGTATTCAATGTTATCAATGGCGACAAGGAAGCAGTCGATGCACTGCTCAACGACGAGCGCATCAAAGCCGTCAGCTTCGTCGGTTCCACCCCCATTGCACAGTACGTTTATGCTACCGCGAGCGCCAACGGCAAACGCTGCCAGGCGATGGGTGGTGCAAAGAATCACATGCTAATTTTGCCAGACGCCGAACTCGAAGATGTTGCCAATGCGCTAATGGGCGCGGCTTACGGCTCAGCCGGCGAACGGTGTATGTCGATATCAGTTGGCGTTTGTGTCGGCGACGAAGTCGCGGATCGGCTGATCGATATACTCAAGCCGCGGGTCGAATCGTTGCGTATCGGCTCAAGCCTGGATACCGGTCTCGAAATGGGGCCACTAGTGACCAAAGAGCACCGCGAAAAAGTGATGAATTATATCCAGATGGCTAAGGATGAAGGTTCGCTACTGGTGGTTGATGGCCGCGATTTTGTCTGCGATGGGCACGAGAATGGCTACTTCCTTGGCGGTTCGCTGATCGATCAGGTAAAACCCGAGATGCAGTCTTACCAGGAAGAAATTTTCGGCCCCGTATTGCAAATCATACGCGTCGGGTCGTTCGACGAAGGAATGGCGCTAGCGACCGACCATCCTTTCGGCAACGGAACTTCGATTTTTACCAAAAATGGTGCGGCGGCACGAACTTTCGCCGACAAGGTTGAAGTCGGGATGGTCGGAATTAATGTTCCTATTCCGGTCCCGTTGGCGTTTCACAGTTTCGGCGGCTGGAAGTCATCCTCCTTCGGTGACCATAACCAGTACGGCATGGAAGGATTGCGCTTTTACACCAAAGTCAAAACCGTGACCGCGCGCTGGCAGGATAAGGGGCTGGAAGCCGAATTCTCGATGCCAGTGCTAAAGTAACAACAACCACACCATCCATCAGGGGTATAGGTACGGTATGCCGATTAGCATCGTTACAGACAGGCGATGCAGGAGCAATTGCCGAGAAGCAAAAATCGGTGACACGACTATTGCAAAAAAAGTATTTTAATTCATACCTGTTAGTTATTCATGCTGTAGTTGTACTCCATAACCCTCTTGCTGGCGAAAACCTGCGCGTGGAATGAAACGATTACGCGGTCTTCGTCACCGTTGTAGGGAAAAGGCATGTGCTTGATATGCGATGGAAACACGACCAGCTTACCGTCCTGCGGGTAAGAATCCCAACTACTGTCTTGAAGGTAATAATTGCCATAATCACCATGGCCACCCGCCATATATTCCATATGCGGTCCATATAAGCGCGTGACGCCATTGGGCTGTTTGCCCGCGTGCGATTCGGGCGAACTGCTAGAATCGCCTGCGCGCACATAGTAAACCCCTGACCAGGAACAATTGCCGTGCACGTGGGTTTCTTGAAACGCGTGTCCGTTGGTGATCTGAAACCATAGACCGGTGATATTGATCTTGACTTTATCGTTTGCCTGCCAGAGGTGCGCATTTGCGTCTTTCGCGACTTCCATAATGCTTTCACCGATAAAATCGGTCAGTTCACCGAGTTCTCTGTGCAACGGGTATTGTTTCAACAGGTCGTCGCGACTGGCATAGAACAGTTTCGGGCTACGTTGCTTCTTATCCCGATGTGCGTAGAACAAATCAAGTAATACCGGGTTGACCTTTTGGTGGTGACCAAAGCGTCTTGTCAGCAGGGTAACCGGCCAGAGTTTGATAATATTCGGATTCTTACGGGTTTTGTTTTTGGCCATCTGGATTCCTGTATTAACGATTATCGTTATAATCGCGCAAAACCTCGCCGCCGTCACGCAGGTTCTTGGCAGAAGGACTTGTTCCGAGGTTCCTTAGAAGTCCGGGGCCTCGTATTGCCGACATTTTTCAATGTATTTCGCTGTGCCTAACGGCATCGGAACTCGCGCGCCAGCTATATTACCCAGTAGTTCCCTGCCCTCGCGCAACAGTGCCTTACCCTGATCGGTACGCATTTTCAGCAATTGATCGGGGTTGTCGGGCAAGTCCGGTTCGAATGAATCGAGTGCTTCCGCAAGTGCCACAAACTCTGGCCATATTTTGAAAATATGCGGATCTTTTTTCATCGTTTCAGCCGCGTGCCTGGCTGCAGCGGCATATTCGATAATGGTTTCCCTGGCATCTGCAAATAATACGCTGGAACAAAATGTTTCAACCATGGTATCGGCGATCAGGTCGATATCGCGCATGCTTTGCGCAATCTTGACAAATCTGGACTGGTAAAATTCAGCCGGGGGCATGGTAAAAGCTTTAAACGGTTCGCCCCATATCTCGTCTATTCCTTCGCAGCCGCTTTGGTGCTTAACTTGTTTACCCAGCTGCAATGCCTCTTGAAAACAGTCGCTACATTCGCGCATCAGTTCGTTAGTCTTACTCACTTTGACGCCGAGCTCAGCAAGATCAACGATCGAGGTAAACAAATCGGTAGCCCGATTGAACAGGGCCCCAGCCAGCATCGCCGCATTAACGCGCTTGCGCTCCGGGCAAGTTTGCGCCCGGTAGGCTGCACGTGCCGCTTCGAGGCTGCGTCCCGGCGTGTTAATGCCTGCTTCGGTATGGTGAAACGCACGACGGGTCAGGCTGTCGATCAATCGCTTGCGATTGGTCAGCGTATCGTCGAGCGGTGGGTAGTAGCGAATCCAGTAGCCATAATAATAAATATGTTCAGTGCCATCGATTTCGCGACGCTCACAGTTTTTGGGAGAATCTTTCATCTGCGCATTAACAATAACCTGCTGCCGAATGGAACCCATCGGTGGACGAATCGATGTGCAAATCATAAATCAAACTTGCGCATCCATCCAGGATATACGTCACAGTACCAATAACTATCACCGATACTTCGTGGGAGGACTCTGATCATAATGGCACTTAATAAATTCCGACTCGTACGCCCACTATTGTTTTTATTCCAGTAAGGATAGCTCATCTACTGAGCCATTATGTGTTTATAATCAGGCAATGGCATTTTCCATCCTTAGCTCTAACCGCATCGAAAAATTGCAGCAGTCGATGTGTCGCCATCTGTCCGAAATACCCCTACCTAACCCATTGGCACGTGAAATTATTGTAGTTCCAACATTTGCGATGGCGCGCTGGCTCAATTTACAACAGGCCCGGCGACAGGGAATTGCCGCCAATATCGGTTACCCGCAGCCTGCCGAATGGATTTGGCAACTCGCCGCATCGTTACTCGAACAAGTCCCCGATCAGGATCCATTACGAACTGAGACCACCTGCTGGAAAATATTTTCACTATTGCCAGGCAGGTTAAAACAGCGCGCATTTGCTCCATTACAACAGTACCTGTACGACGACGAGCAGGGCGTCAGGCGCTGGCAACTATCTGATCGTATCGCCGATGTATTCGATCGTTACCAGCACTATCGTCCTACGATGATACGAGAATGGTCGCAAGGTAAAGAAGATCACTGGCAGGCTCAACTATGGCGTGCGCTGGTTGAAGCCGATGCGCCAGTTCATCGCACCGAAGTACTCGGGCTCCTGATCGAATTACTGCACTCCAATGTAACCCTAGACAGCTTACCCGAACGGATCAGCCTGTTCGCACTTTCCAGTATACCGCCGTCTTATATTGATGTGATTTTGGCACTTGCCCGACATATCGAGATCACCTTCTACCAGCACAGCCCGACCGACCACTACTGGGCCGATTTAAAATCGAGCAAATCGCAGGCTCGACGCAAGCTTTCTAATCCGCAACAAGATGGATACGACGAAGCAGGTAATGAGCTGCTCGCGTCCTGGGGACGGCAGGGCCAGGTGTTGCAGGACTTGTTGCTGGATCAGGATTCTCTGTTGACCAGCGACCTCGAACTATATCGCGCACCGGGTGCCGCAACGCTGTTAACAGCAATTCAGCAAAGTATATTCGATCTCGATGCCGATGAAATTGATATTCAGGCCGATGGGTCGCTCTCGATTCACCTGTGCCATAGCCCGCTGCGCGAATGCCAGGTATTGCACGATCAATTGCTCACCATGTTAGACCGCGATCCCGATTTAACAACCGAGGATATTCTGGTGATGGTGCCCGAAATCAGCCGCTACGCACCCTATATCGAAGCGGTGTTTGAGGAAAATACCAACCAGGCGCGACCCAGTTTACACTGGAACCTGTCGGATATTACGCTCGCAGACGAACACCCGCTGGTGCTGACCTTTTTACAGCTGCTCAAGTTATCGGGCAGTCGATTTCACTATTCCGAAGTCACCGCTTATCTCGACATCGCGGAAATTCGAAAACGCTTCGATATCGATGAAACGGCGCTTCAGGATATTCACTCAATACTCGATGAATCTCGTGTACGTTGGGGCGTCGATGGGGCGCACAAAACAGCGCTTGATCTTCCTGCAACCTTGGAAAATACCTGGCAACAGGCCCACCAGCGTATTTTTGCAGGTTACGCGTTTGAGAACGCCGATTTCTGGCATGGTATTGCCCCACTGCAGGGAGTCGAGGGGGAAAGGGCTCAAAACCTGGGGAAATTCTGGTTACTCTTCGAACGACTATTATTCTGGCGCGAACAACTCAATACTGCCTGCCCCGCGTCGACGTGGCAATCCCGCCTGAACCGCCTGCTTGAAGACCTGTTTGTCGAAACAGATTCAAACTCTGGCCATCTGCAACAAATTCGCGATGCGATCAGCCAACTGGAGCTGGCTGATGAAACAATCGTTTCCCCTGCATTACTTGACCACTGGATGGAAAAGCAGCTTGCCCGTCAGGAAACACGGGGGCGATTATTTTCTGGCGGTATTACCTTTTGTGGCATGCGCCCAATGCGTAGCCTGCCTTTTAAGGTAATCTGCCTGCTCGGGATGAATGATGATGCTTTTCCACGTCGCGAAACGCCGGTGGAATTCGACCTGATGGCCGACCATCGGCATCCCGGTGACCCGTTAAAGTCGGACGAAGACCGCTACCTGATGCTTGAAACCCTGCTGTGCGCGCGACAGGCGCTTTACATAAGCTACTGTGGTCGCAACCTGAAAGACAATAGCGATTGCCAGCCATCGGTACTGGTTCAGGAATTACTCGATTTCATCGATACCCGGTTTGCGCCGTCCGGCAAGTGTGATCGACGCCTGAGCGAAGCGCTCACTACCGTACATCCGATGCAGACTTTTGCGGCTAACAACTTTGGCCCCAAATCAATCAGTTATGACAGTTACTGGTGCTCGGTCGCCAATAGAATGCTCTATCCGGAAGATCCGAATCTCCTGGCATCCTGGCCGACGAAGCCATTAGCAACTGATTCGGACTCCGAATTGGATATTAATTTGGCTCAAATGCGACGTTTCCTGCAACACCCGATCCGATACTTTTTCAATCAGCGTCTGAATCTCTGGCTGGACGAGGCGCAGACTACGGATGAAGACGAAGCTTTTTCGCTGGAAGGTCTCGAGAAATGGCAAATCAAGCAGCGACTGGCAAAGGATTATCTCGACTGTGGAGAAATCCGACCCGAGAGATTACTCGCCGAGGGTTATCTGCCCCACGGACATGCCGCGATCGAAAGCTTCGAGCAATTAGAGCTCGAGCTCGAAAATCTGTTCGTACGGTTGGCGCCTTTTCGCGGGCTGACCGGCGAGTCGCGAGAGTTTGAGCATTATTTCGGTGGATACGGTCGGCTCAGCGGGAAGATAAAACAATACTATGCCGGCAAGGGTCTAATGCACTTCGCTACCGCTTCATTGAATGGAAAAAATCTGCTAGCACTGTGGGTAGACCATCTGGCCCTGTGTGCCAGCGAGCAGCTTGCAGACGATGAATCCAGTTCGCTAATCTGGCACGGTGGCGGCATACAATTAAATCGGCTCGAAGCCGACGACGCACAGGAACAACTACAGGATTATCTGCTTCTGTACCGAACGGGCCTGGGTTATCCACTACCCGCATTCCCAGGGGCCAGTTTCGCCTGGTCGCGTGAAGAAGATGAGGTTAAGGCACAAAGAGAATCCCTTAAAAAGTGGCATGGGGACAGCTTTCGTGAAATTCCAGGGGATAAGCACGACGCATATGTGAGGCTCGCTCTACGCAACACCGACGAGGCTCCAGTACCTGGTTCCGAATTTGAGCGCTGCGCAAACCGCATTTACGCCCGCCTGCACCAACGCAGCCTCGATCTATGAGCAGGGCGCAATATCCAGTTAGTCTAGATGCGGCAGCCACGCTCGAAATCGACCTGACTGGAATCAAACTCATCGAGGCGAGCGCAGGAACCGGTAAAACCTATACCATTGCCAACCTTTACCTACGCCATATTCTCGCCGGACGTGACCCAGGCAAATTGCTGGTAGTCACCTTCACCAATGCCGCTACAGAGGAATTACGCGGACGAATTCGCGCCCGACTACGCGACACGCTGTTATTACTGCAACAACCCACAGCGAACAAGGATGAATTTTTGACGCTATTGTTGTCGCAGTGGCAAGACCACGATGGTGAAACACAAAAGGCCCAGCTACGCCGACTGCAACTGGCCTTACGCTGTATGGACGAAGCCGCTATCTATACTATTCACAGCTTTTGCCAGCGCGCCCTGACCGACCATGCATTTTACAGCGGTCAATCCTTCGAAGTCACATTGCTGGATGATGACCGTTTGTTATGGGAGCAGGCGCTGAAAGACTGGTGGCGAAAACAAAGCTATTCGCTCGACAGCACCGACTGGCATCTTTTTAAAACCTGCCTGGTCGATTTACCCAGACTACTGAAGTGGCAAGCCCAAATCAGGACCAATCCAGCCCACAGATTATTGCCCGATGTGAAACAAAATCTGGCCTCCCTATACGCTACCTGGCGCGAAAAAAAACCGGAAATGCATGCGCTGGCGTCACAGTGGAAAAAGCAAAAGAATGAAATACTGGAAATTCTACAGCTATCTCCCGCGCTGAGCCGTAACGCCAAATTACCTTACCATGCCGACAATTTGCCGGGTTGCTTCGAGCAATGGGATAATTATTTTAACTCGGATCAATTGCTAATTATTCCTGACTCGCTCAAATACCTGTCGAGTGCCTGCCTGGTCGAAAATTCTACTGCGAAAAAGAAACACTCGGATGCGAAGCTGGAAAACGACTTTTTTCTCAACGTGCAACAGGCACTCGTCTCCGTGCAGAATTTCTACCGTCAATTCAGAGCGCGCGCGCTGATCGAGGCGCATGACTTTTCAACCCAAAGCGTTCGATTACAAAAACGCGACTCTCGTACTCTTGCCTACCAGGATCAACTCACACTGTTACTCGAGGCCCTACAGGGCGCCCATGGTGAGGTACTCGGTCAGTCCCTTCGCGATCGTTTTCCGGTCGCGATGATCGACGAGTTCCAGGATACCGACTCGATTCAATACGGCATTTTTCATCGGTTATATTTTAATCACGAGCAGACCAGCCTGACCCTGATCGGCGACCCCAAACAGGCAATTTATAGTTTTCGCGGCGGCGATATTTTTACCTACATGAGAGCAAAAAGTGAAGCCAGTGTGCAGCATTATTCGCTGCAAACCAACTGGCGTTCCGAGGCACCGTTAATCCGGGCGGTAAACAGCCTGTTCGGGGGTCGAGAGGCCCCGTTTATCTACGCCGATTCGATCGATTTTAACCCGGCATTACCCGCACCAAAGGAACATAAGCTACCGCTACTAATCGATAATTCAGCGACTTTTCCACTGACTATCTGGCGTATTCCACTCAATCAAAAACAAAAACCTCTCAGCAAAGATGATGCCCGCGAAATACTGCACCAGGCCACCGCAAACGAAATCGCGCGATTGATCCAGGGCGGCGAAAAGGGTCAGGTTAAACTGGGCGAAAATCGATTACGCAGTGCCGATATTGCGGTACTGGTGCGCTCTGGCTACGAGGGTAACGCGCTGCGAACAGTACTTTCGGAAAAAGGCATTAAGGCGGTCACCATAGGTCGCGAAAGTGTGTTCGACAGCGAAGAGGCGAGCGGCCTGTTCGATTTGTTACGAGCGATCGTCGACTATCGTGACCGACGGCGCTTGCGCAGTGCGCTCGGCAGTTCCCTGCTCGAACTGGACTACCTCGCTATTGCCGAGGTAATCGACGACGAAAATGCCTGGCAATCCTGGTTGGAAAAAATCCGTGCCCTGCATCAAATATGGAAAAAGAACAATTTTATCGTGATGTTTCAACACCTTTTACTAGAATTGAAAATTGGTGCACAGCTGGCAACGAGTACCCAGGCCGACAGGCGCCTGACCAATTTGCTACATATCGCCGAATTATTGCAACAACAGTCTCGGGCAAGTCCCGGCCTCGACGCCCTGCTTGGCTGGTATCAGCGGCAGATATCCCAGAGCGCGGGCGAGGCATCCGAACTACGCCTCGAAAGCGACGAAGCACTGGTCAAGATAGTCACAATTCATAGTAGCAAGGGGCTGGAATACCCTGTGGTTTTTATTCCCTATCTGTGGGGTTGTAATCCGACTGACTTGTCTGGCGATTCACTGCTTCGATTCCACGACCAGGATAATAACCTGGTGGTCGATCTGGGGTCACCAGATTTTGTTCGACACGGTTACATTGCCGAAAAAGAGCGCCTCGCCGAAGACATCCGCGTGGCTTATGTGGCGATCACTCGGGCACGCAGTAAAGTCTACCTGGCCTGGGGCGAGGTTGGGGCGAAAGGAGAAACCGCAAAATCTGGCCTGGCCTATTTGCTTCACCCGCATCAGACATCCGACGAGTTGGTTGATCAGTTACCCGCAGCCTTTAACAAATCAGCCAATCTGGATGACGATCTTGAGACTTTGCGAGTCGCTGCCGAGGGTACGATTGAAATCATAGCCGTCCCCGAGGAATCCGATTTTAAACCTCGGACGGCCCGAAAACGCACTCAAGCACCGCTAGAAGTTTCCCAATTCAACGCCAGATCATCCACCGCCTGGCGCATCGGCAGTTTCAGTTCGCTTACACAGGATATTCACCAGGTCGCTCACAGGGGAAGTAAAAACAAAGGCGATGATCCGATACTCGATTTTCCTGCCGGTAGCCATGTGGGTCTGCTATTGCACTCGGTACTCGAACACCTCGATTTCCAACAGGATATCCCATCTCAGTGTGACCAGCTGCTACCCCCTATCACGCGACGATATGGACTCGAATCGGCTCGCCATCAGGCGACGATTTCGAGCTGGATGGAAACGTTGGTGAAATGCCCTCTGAGTGACGATGGTCTATCCTTATCAAAACTCTCACCCGAGCAGCGATTAAACGAGTTATCGTTCGATTTTGGCCTGGATCATCTGGATATTAACCGGCTAAATACCTGGTTTGCCCGGACTGGGGAACAGCAACTAGAGCCCATCAGTGGGCGTGATTTTCGCGGCCTGGTCACCGGCGTAATCGACCTGGTTTTTGAATACCAGGGTAAATACTATATCGCGGACTATAAGAGCAATTTTCTCGGCGGTCGCATCGACGACTATGCGCCTGACAAGCTAAGGCGTGCTATGGACGACCGGCGCTATGACCTGCAATACCTGCTGTATTCAATTGCTTTACACCGTTATCTGTCGCAACGGATTCCAGATTATCGATACGAGCAACATTTTGGTGGGGTCTACTACCTGTTTATACGCGCGATGCGACCACAATACGGCCCTGCCTACGGCGTCTTTTTTGACTTGCCGGACCGACGCAAACTGGAATCTCTGGATCGGCTATTGATGGCACCGCCAGAATCGGAATTTAACCGGTGAAACACTTGCTAGAAACACTGGTAAGACAGGGCGATATATCGGGCCTGAGTTATGGTTTTGCACGTTTTATCGCCGAGCAATCGGCCTGCGAATTCGATAGTCTGCTAGCCTATAGTGCAGCACTGGTGAGCGAAAGCAATCAGAACGGCGATGTCTGTGTTGATCTGCAGCAGTATATCGACCAACCGCTATTTGATTCAGAGTATCTTGTGCCAGGGCAATTGCCTGTTGGCCAGAGCCTGGAACAATGGCAACAAGTCCTGTTGGAAAGCCCCTGTGTGGGCAACCCGGGTGAGGAAGCGCCACTAATCCTGGAAAACCAGCGCCTTTACCTGAACCGATACTGGTACTACGAAAGCCGGGTGGCCGAGATGATTACCAGGCGGCTTGAATCGCGACCTGAAATCAATCCCAAGCTGTCGCAGAAACTCGACTTACTGTTTCCTGACAGTCCCCAGAAAACATCACCAGACGAACAAAAACTAGCCGTTGCTCTGGCAGCATCACACCGGTTCGTGGTGATTTCCGGGGGACCGGGAACCGGTAAAACCAGCACCGTAATTAAGATACTGGCTGTTTTGCTCGGACAGCAAAGCGATTTACGCATCAAACTGGCGGCCCCAACAGGCAAGGCGGCAGCCCGGATGATGGAATCGATCCAGCTTCGCATCGAAGATTATTTTATTGAACCCGATATCAGGAAATTAATACCTCGGCAAGCCTGCACAATTCATCGATTGCTCGGCTACGGTCACCGGAGCTTTCAATATAATAATAGCAACCCTTTAGCATTAGACTGTTTGGTCATCGACGAGGCTTCGATGATCGATTTGACGCTAATGTATCGATTGCTAGAGGCGCTCCCCGAACATGCACGGATTATTTTGCTGGGCGACAGGGATCAACTGGCCTCGGTGGCCGCCGGTAATGTACTAGGCGATATAACTGGCCATGGGCAAGATATTGGTTACTCCCCATCACAGGCCGCCCAACTCGCATCCCTGACTGATTCGTTGGAGCAGACTATTCCTGTCTCGGCCCAACCCAGCGCGATTGCCGATTCGATTGCACTGCTGACACAAAGCTATCGATTTAGCCAGGATAGTGGCATTGGCAGACTAGCCAGACTGATCAATAAAGGCGCGGGTAAGGAAATGATCGCACACCTGCAAACGCCAGATTCTGAAATTATCTGGTACCTGCCGGATGCCGATCACCTCCACCCCTCAGCCATAGACTGGATGCTTGAAGCCTATCAGCCCGTTGTGAACAATGACAATATTGAGCAAGCGCTGACCGCTTTTGAACAGTCCAGGGTTTTATGTGCGGTTCGATCAGGGCCGTTTGGCATCGAAGAAATTAATCGCCTGGTCGAGGCCCGTATGCGTTCAGTGCAATGGATAGATGCCGGAGATGATTTCCGGGGCAAACCGATACTAATCACTGCAAATGATTACGAACTCGATTTGTTTAATGGCGATACTGGAATCTTGTGGCCCGATGAACTCGGAAATTTACGCGCCTGTTTTCGCTCGGCCGATGGAGGTATTCGTCGGCTGTCAATTTTTCACCTGCCCGATCACGTGACCGCCTGGGCGATGACGGTTCATAAATCGCAGGGTTCGGAATTTGACTCGGTGTTACTGGTATTGCCATCACAGGCGGGTAACAACGCCTTAAACCGGGAATTGCTATACACCGGCGTTACGCGCGCGCGCGCTCAATTACGCCTCCACGCCAGTGAGCCCGCGTTGTTAAGCGCAATTGATAACATCACTCAAAGGCACTCGGGTTTAGCCCAGAAACTAGGGTGGTATACATAGCCTTCCGCATTCGTCTCTCTTTCTTCTGATACTTCATCCACAGAAAGCTTAAGCCAGTAATCCGCCTTGATTAACTGTCGTTTTGTACTAAAAACACTGGGTAAGCACATAAATAATTATTAGGATCCTTCATTGTCCGCTTTAAACCTTTACCGCCTGGCTATGAGTCCGTCATGAGTGGCAACTTTCTGGGCAAGGCCCTGATTGTTGACGACGAGATAATCGATCGCCGCACCTTGAAAACTCTGCTGACCAAGTTGAACTACGAAACGGTAGAAGCGACCAACGGGCAGGAGGCGATAGACCTGTTTAAACTCGAGCAACCCACTATCGTTTTCATGGACATCATGATGCCCAAAGTCGATGGTTACGAAGCGACCCGACAGATAAAAGCCGCGGCGGGGAATCGCTTCATACCAGTTATTTTTCTAACCGCATTCACCGATCAGGATTCCCTGAACCAATGTATTGAGGCCGGAGGCGACGATTTTCTTATCAAACCATATGACCCTTTTCATCTGCAAAGCAAAATTCAGACGATGCTACGAATTTCATTGCTGCACCAGAAATTACAGGGCATGTATAGCAGGATAAATCGCGAACAGGAGATTGCAGAGTCAGTTTTCACCAATGCGATTCAAATTTCTAATATTGAGAACCCAAATATTCAAAATTGTATTCGGCCAGCCAGTACCTTTAGTGGCGACATGATATTGTCAGCTTATGCCCCTTCGCGGGATTTATTCTATATGATTGGTGATTTTACTGGCCACGGTTTATCCGCCGCACTGGGCGCCCTGCCAGTTTCAGAAGTTTTTCGGGCTATGGTCTCCAAGGGATTCGACGGGGAGGATATTCTTACCGCAATTAACAAAAAATTAAAATCGCTTTTACCCTCGGGTATGTTTTTCGGCACGCAACTGGTGGTTGTCAATCACGACCTTGAGCATGCGCGAATTTTCAATGCCGGGATGCCCGACATATTAATTGTCGATGGCCTTAACAACACTATCAAGCATAGGATCAAATCGCGCGGTCTTCCACTGGGTATAGTCGAATCCATAGACCCCAAAGATATTGTCCGGTATGTTCCCATAAAACCGAACGACCGCATTTTTATGTATAGCGATGGCCTGACCGAGGCCAGAAATCAGAACGACCACGAGTTTGGCGAGCAGCGCCTGGAGCAGGCTATCCTCGGTGCAGCTGATAATAATTCATTTAAGCAGATATTTACCGATCTGGATGCGTTTTGCGGCACGACCGCACTAGCCGATGACGTGACTCTGGTTGAAATTACCTGTGTTCATGGACTTTTTCCCAGGACCGATCCCGAGTACATTTCTCAGAGTAGAAAGGAGCGGCATGAAGATAGAGGAGACTGGAGCTTATCGATGAGATTTAACGGCGCTCGTTTGCGCGAAACCAATCCGATCCCCATTCTGATGAACCATATTGTGGAACTGGAAGGCGCCCATACCGAACGGCAAGCGTTGTTTACGATAATGACCGAACTGTATGTGAATGCGCTGGATCATGGTGTATTGGGCCTCAATTCGAGTCTGAAGTCTGACCCTTCGGGATTTGCCAGCTATTTCGAAGACCGTGAGAAAAAACTAAAGGCGCTCGACTCCGGGTATGTAAAATTCGATATAGCAATAAATAAATCCGACCGAGTACGCAATATTACGATCCAGCTTGAAGATAGCGGCGATGGCTTCGATTATAAAAACTATAAAGCCTCTTCCGATGACCTCGCGTTGAGTGGCCGCGGAATACTGTTACTCGAAGAGTTATGCGACTCTCTCCAGTACTTTGGCAATGGAAATATCGCAAGAGCCATATTTAGCTGGAACACTGAATAATACAACGGACTCGCCAAATAAGAATTTTATCGCCAGGTTACATTTATTAAATGCTCCACAGCATGACACGTCTATTATTTCAGCGGCTTTTTAACTCGGATGCGACCAGAAAATCTATTATATTTAACAGACGATCGAAACTGCCCGCCATGCCACCCGAAGTCATATATTTGCCGTTTACTATGACCGTTGGCACACCCGAATGGCCATAGCGCTTTTCTTTTTGATTATTTTTACGAATTTGCGTGTCAACCGGGAAAGAATTATATTGTTCTCGGAATTTACTTTGGTCTAGTCCCTGCGCTTCAATAAACTTGCCTATCGCGTCGATGCTAGTCAGACGCTGGCGTTTAATATGAATAGCATCAAAAAACGCTTTATGAGTTTGGCTAGGTGCTCCCATCATTTTTAACGCATAAAAAGTCCGCGCATGTTCGATCCAGCGAGGGTTTAACGTCGATGGAACCTGCTCAAATATGACGCCCTCTGGCATCGTCTTAACCCATTTTTCGACATAGGGCTCAAAACGGAAGCAATGCGGGCAACCATACCAGAACAATTCGGTGACTACTATTTTCTCTGGATTCGTTGTCTTTACCACCGGATCGACGCGCCGGTAATCCACTCCTTCTTTAAACGCCTGCTGAGCAGAAACCTGGGTGGTGAACAACAGGGCTAATATTAGCCCCGGGAACCATTGTTTAAACATTGAAATACCTACCGGGGAGGATTATAAAATTGGCTGGTTTTCTCCCAGTCTCTGTTTAATGACCCCGAATTAAAGCAATAGTTTTATTGCTACTTAAATTAAGGAGTCTATGAATAAGCCTGGGCGAATAAGGGGGCCCGTTAAATTGAGTCTTTGGTTTATTGAATGCCTGCAATATATGCCGCGACTGCCCTGATCTCCTGGTCCGTCATGCGCTTTGCCACATTACGCATGCTCTTGCCCCCGTCGTTTGCGCGCGATCCTGTCTGAAATTTTCTTAACTGCGCTTCGAGATACTCCGGGTGTTGTCCTCTTAACGAAGGATAACCGGCTGGCGCAATGCCTCCGCCACTTGGACTATGACAACTCATACAGGCAGCGACCGAAGTTTCGGTAATCCCGCCCCGGTAAATATTTTCCCCCAGGGCGACGAGCTTAGCATCAAATTTTACCGGCTTCATTTTTTGGCTGGAATAATAAGCAGCAATATCTTGCATGTCGATATCACTTAGCGTGCTGGCCATGCCTTTCATGACTGGATCGGCGCGATCGCCCGATTTGAAATCTTGCAATTGTTTAATCAGGTAAACTTCGTTCTGGCCAGCCAGATTAGGCCAGGTTCCGGTCGCACTATTACCGTCTACGCCATGGCAACCAGCGCACAGTGCGCTTTTTGCTTTACCGGCTTCGGGGTCACCCGCCAGCAATGCGAATGACATTAAACTGGACACTCCTAGTAATATGGCTCCAATACGGCTCGATTTCATTATTTCTCCTGAGATAATACGGTGCGGAAATTAGGCGCGATAATGTATATCATACACCAGCCCCTCGTTCAACTGGAGTAAAAAATAGAGTCCTGTGGCGAAGTTATTTCATCAAACTCAATTTCTAATCAGCGCTTTCGAACTCTCGCAGTTGCCCCCCGATCAGGGATTCGAGGTTGCTTTTGCCGGCCGCTCTAACGCCGGCAAGTCTACCGCGATCAATTGCCTGACACGACAGCATAAATTGTGCAAGACAAGCAAAACGCCGGGGCGTACGCAGCTAATCAATTTCTTTTCTCTGGACGAAAAGCGCAAGCTGGTCGATTTGCCTGGCTACGGATACGCCAGGGTATCGAAAAATTTGCGCAACCACTGGGATCAGGTACTGTCGACATTTTTGTTGGAGCGTGTCGCATTGCAAGGTCTTGTAATCGTGGTCGACATACGTCGTGGCATCACCGAACTTGACCAGGCACTTATCGATATGGTCGGATCCAGTGTCGCGTTGCACATACTGTTGACAAAATCAGACAAACTCTCTCGTTCTGCTACCAAAAGTGCGATAAAGCAGGCACAGGAGCATCTGGGGAAGGGCGATCACAGTGTTTCCAGCCTGTCTGCATCAAGCCTGGAAGGACTCGATCAACTGGAACGAAAGTGCGCACAATGGCTCGATTTTAGCTGATATCCTTTGCATAATTAAAAAACCCTGGCAGTAAACTACCAGGGCTAAACGGTTAACCCGGATGGGGTATCCGGATCATCGTCCGCTCATAGGAGGGAGAACGGACATTGCGCTGGGCTATAGCGCAAAATTTAGACTTTCCACCCGTGGGAAAGTTCCTTCATCATACCCCATGTTATAGTTGATTTTTAAAAAATTACCGCCCTTTTTTGGTTCTTCGCCAAAATCTGAGGAAACTCGACTAGTCGAGAGAATTTGAGGCTTCAGGCTTAACCCCGTCATCTCCGTGAAAACCGGAATTTTCTGAACAATGAACTCAGGATTTGGTGGAATACCGCTTTCACGGAAACAACTAATTTTTAATTTTTCGGCCCTGACGAATACTTTATACCTCCGTGTCGGTTAATGCGCTTCGTGCCAGTTTTTTCCCACACCAGCGTCGACTTCAAGCGCCACAGATAGTGTGGCGGCTTGCTTCATCAACCGTACCACCGTCTTTCGTGTCCGCTCGACATCGACCTCGGCTACTTCAAAAACGAGTTCGTCGTGCACTTGCATAATCATTCTTGTCTGGTCTCCATCATCGATCAACCATCGGTGTACATCGATCATCGCGCGCTTGATAATATCTGCTGCTGTTCCCTGCATCGGAGCATTTATCGCAGTACGTTCGGCATATTGACGTTGCACGGCATTACGCGCGTTAATATCGGGCAAATACAGGCGACGGCCAAAAACGGTCTCTACATATCCCTGGTCGCGCGCCCGCTCTTTGGTTTCTTCCATGTAGCGACGAACGCCGGGGTAACGTTTGAAATAGGTATCGACGTATAGCTGCGCTTCTTTTCTACTGATATTCAATTGCTTGCCGAGCCCAAATGCAGACATACCGTAGATCAGGCCAAAGTTAATTGCCTTCGCCGCACGGCGTTGGTCGTCACTCACCTGATCCACTGACTCCCCAAATACTTCCGCTGCGGTGGCACGATGGACATCCTGCCGCAGTTCAAATGCCCTGAGTAAATTTTCGTCTTTAGACAGGTGTGCCATGATGCGTAATTCGATTTGCGAATAGTCCAATGCCAGGATCCGATTACCGGCATCGGCGACAAAGGCTTCACGGATGCGCCTTCCCTGGGCTGTTCGGATTGGAATATTCTGCAAATTGGGGCTGGTTGAAGAAAGACGTCCGGTCGATGCGACCGCTTGCTGATACGAGGTGTGTACCCGCCCGGTACGCAAGTCGATTTCCTGCGGTAATTTATCGATATAAGTCGTTTTCAGCTTGTTGAGTCCGCGATGTTCGAGAATCAGAGCCGGAATATCATAATTGTGCGCCAGTTCCTCAAGCACATCTTCGGCCGTCGATGGTTGCCCCCTGGGTGTTTTTCTGAGTACCGGTAATTCGAGCTTATCGTACAATATCGCCTGGATTTGCTTGGGCGAACTCAGATTGAAAACCTCACCCGTTTTTGCATATATATCAGTTTCTATCTGGCCGAGCTGACGATCGACTTCTACTGCCTGTTTTTGCAAAAGCCCCTGGTCAACCAGCACACCATTTTGTTCGACCTTAAGCAATACTTCGACCAATGGCATTTCTATTTCGAGATAGACATCGTTGAGCCGACGCTCGGGCTGTAATAACAGGCTCAAATGCTGGTGCAACTGTAAGGTGATATCTGCATCTTCTGCCGCGTATTCGGTTGCCTGGCCAATCTCTACCTGATCAAAAATAATTTGTTTCGCGCCCTTCCCGGCAATATCTTCGAAATGGATGGTGTCGCGATTGAGGTAATACTTTGCCAGATCGTCCATGTTATGCCGACTGGCAGTCGAATTGAGTACATACGACTGCAACATCGTATCGTGCGCTATGCCCTGCATATAAATACCCTCGCCGATAAATATATGGCAGTCGTATTTGATGTTTTGACCGATCTTGCCAATCGCTGGATTTTCCAGAATTGGCTTGAGGCGCGCGAGAACCTGTTCTTTTTCGAGTTGTCTGGGAACACCGGAATAACTATGTGCGAGCGGAATATAACAGGCATTCCCCGCTTCTACACAGAGTGAAATACCCACCAGTTTGGCGAGCATGTAATCGACGCTGGTGGTTTCGGTATCGATTGCAAACTGAGAGGCATTTTGCAGTTTATCCAACCAGTGTTGTAATCTCTCTTCACTAACAACACACTCGTATTCTACTTTTGGGGCGTCGGCGACTGCCTGGACTGGGACAGATACGTTTGAATCGAGTGCCTCGTACCAGCGGTTAAATCCAAATTGCTGATAGTAGGCCGCCAACGCTCCCGTATCGGCCTCGCCCTGCACCAGATCTTCGATTTCGAAGCCCGTATCACAGTCGAGCTTGATCGTCGCGAGCCGGTAAGACATCGGTAAAAACCCGAGGGATTCCCGTAAATTCTCGCCAACTTTCCCCTTAATTTCTTCGGCCTTATCCATGACTCCCTGCATGCTGCCGTATTGCGCCAGCCATTTGCTTGCAGTTTTAGGGCCGACTTTCGGCACACCCGGAATATTGTCAGAAACGTCACCCATCAAGGCAAGGTAATCGATAATCTGATTCGGTTTAACCTGAAATTTTTCAGGCACTGTCGCTTCGGTCAGAACCTGATTATTCATCGTGTTGATGAGGCGCACGTTTTCATTAACCAGTTGCGCCATATCCTTGTCGCCAGTCGATATCAATACGCTATACCCTTTACGAGTTGCTTCGACACTGAGCGTACCGATAACATCATCCGCCTCTACACCTTCGATCACGACTAAGGGTAAACCCTGTGCTTTTATGATTTGATGTAGTGGTTCAATTTGCACACGCAAGTCATCCGGCATCGGTGGCCTGTTGGCCTTGTACTCGGGATAAATATCATTGCGGAAGGTTTTACCCTTGGCGTCGAACACGACCGCGATATAATCCGGTTGTTCGTCCGTAATCAGCTTACGCAGCATATTCAATACGCCATAGATTGCACCTGTCGGTTCGCCGTTATGGGTTAAGGGCGGCAAACCATGGTAGGCTCTGAATAGATAAGAGCTTCCGTCTATTAATACCAGTTCTTTTTGATTCTTTTCAGTCATGTTGCTGCACTACGGTTCTGCCCCAGTTGGATCCTGAGCATACGAATAAATCCTGAGAATCGATAATATCACAGCTACAATATATGCAATTTTATAAGTTACTGAGAAAGTACTAGCTGCCTCGGGTCTCGGCAATTGCTCCTGCGTTGCTCTACCTCCGATACGTCGGACCGCTACATCCATGTAGGCGAAGCGTTCAAAACACGCTGTGCCGATGCGTCGGACCGTCCCATCCATGGGCGCTCGGATTTTTCATCCCTGAAAAATACGGTTTTGTGGGCTTTCACCCGAGGTAACCTCACTATTGAGATGTGACCATCGGGATGTTTTTTCGGGGCCTTACGCGACAGGGACGTCGCGTGAGAGCGTCCAGGGAAGGTTTAAAGCGTTCCCGTAAAAACATACCGGTGGTCTCATCCCCCTCCGGAAGCTTAAACTCAGTCACCGCCAGGAAAAGAATCCTACACTGACTTCGTTAAAGCATTTCTTGTGACAGACCAGTACAATAACCGAATTTGAATTTAGCCCAACCGAAACCCTGGTAATAAAAGTCGATATGAGCAAACCACAAAAACTGTGTGTCGGCGAAGCTACGATCAAACTACTCGAACAATACGGCGTTGATACCGTGTTTGGAATCCCGGGTGTACATACGCTGGATTTTTGTCGTGGACTGAATATGAGCACTATACGCCATGTGCAAGCACGCAATGAACAGGGCGCAGGGTTTATGGCCGATGGATACGCGCGCGCATCGGGTCGGCCCGGGGTTGCACTGGTGATATCGGGGCCGGGCGTTACCAATGCACTGACTGCACTCGGGCAGGCTTATGCCGACAGCATTCCGATGCTGCTACTTTCGGCTGACGCCGCAAGTGATACTCTCGGGAAAGGCAGGGGTTTGCTGCATGAGGTACCGTGTTTAACCGATACCACTGCGCCGCTAACATCGCTATCGGCGACCGCGATGACCCCCGACGAGGTGCCGGAATTGATCGGCAGAGCCTTTTCGATCTTCGCCTCGGAACGACCCCGCCCAGTACATATTGCGATCCCAATCGATGTACTGGCGATGCCGGTAGATTCAAACTGGCGCGCGGTCACCTTGCCCGAGCGACCAGCCGCCTCCCGCAAAAACATCGAAGCCGCCTGCCGGATGCTGCGCGATGCGAAACAACCGATGATATGCGTCGGTGGGGGTGCCTGGCGAGCCAGTACCGGTATCACCCGGATCGCCGAACAGCTGGGTGCCGCAGTGATCGCCAGCATTGCTGGCAAGGGTATCGTCGACGACAGGCATCCACTATCGCTCAGTGCCGGTACGGTCCGAGGTGAGGTGCAGAAATACCTGAAACAGGCCGATGTAGTGCTGGCGATCGGTACAGAATTATCCGAAGTCGACAGCTTCGTCGAAACACTCGAAATCAACGGCCGCATAATTCGCGTCGATATTGATGGTCGCAAGATGAATGATCTATATCCGGCCGAATTACCCATCATAGCCGACGCAGCATCCACCGCGGCAGCGATTGCCGATGGCCTCGCAGGCGCACTGGCGCGAGAAGGGACTGTAGGCGAAGTAGCAGCAATTAGAAAGACGATCCAGAACAATCTTGGCGGCAGCGAACCAAAGCACTGTATCGCGCTCGATGTCCTGCGCGAGGTACTACCCGCGAACACCGTGGTGATGGCAGACGTCTGTCAAATCGCCTATACCGGCGCATTTGCTTTCGACGTCGCCAGTCCGAGGCTATGGCATTACCCGGCCGGCTATTGCACGCTCGGGTCCGGTCTGCCCGATGCGATCGGCGCCAAACTCGCGTTACCCGACACCCCGGTGGTGACAATTGCAGGGGACGGTGGTTTCATGTTCACGGTACAGGAACTCGTGACCGGGGCCGAACTGAAACTGCCGATACCGATTATCCTTTGGAATAACGAGGGCTTAAAGCAAATACAGGACGATATGAAATTACGCGAAATTTCTCTGGTGGGTGTTGGCGGTATCAACCCGGACTTTATTGCATTGGCGCAGTCCTGTCGTTGCCATGCACTCAAGGTAGATAGCGCGGCTGCGCTCGGCACTGCGGTGCAGGAAGCGTTCCTGGCCGACCGTCCAACACTGATCGAAATTAACGAATTCGATAGCTGGCTCGACGCTTAGAAACTAAATCGTGAGACTACCGCAAAACATTCAAAACGACGTTAAGCGCGTATTGCAGGAGGATATCGGAAACGGTGATATCAGTGCGCAATTAATCGATCAAGACGCAGTGTTAGAGATGAATTTGCTGGTGCGCGAGGATGCAGTGTTATGTGGGAGCGCCTGGTTTGATGAAGTTTTCAGACAATGCGACCGGGCGATAAAAATAAAGTGGTCAGCAGGCGACGGTGATCGGGTGAAAGCCAATACCAATTTATGCACTCTGTCAGGCCTGGCGAGGGCGCTGCTTAGTGCCGAGCGTAGCGCGCTCAATTTTCTACAAACCCTGTCTGGTACTGCCACCATCACGCGTCAATATGTCGATAGAATCAGTGACACGAACTGTCGCATACTCGATACACGTAAAACAATTCCGCAGTTACGGCTCGCTCAAAAGTATGCGGTTGTCTGTGGTGGTGGCACGAACCACCGCATTGGGTTATTCGACGCCTACCTGATCAAGGAAAATCACCTCGCTGCCTGCGGTAGTATTAAAGCGGCAGTCGAACTTGGCCGTACCCTGCACCCGGAGCGCTTCCTCGAAGTCGAAGTCGAAGACCTCGATCAACTGCAGCAGGTAATCGATGCACAGGCCGATCGGGCCCTGCTGGACAATTTCACGGTTGAGAAATTAAAACAGGCCGTCACGCTCAATGACAGGCGAATAGAACTCGAAGCATCGGGTAACATCACCGACGAAAACCTGCTCGCTTTTGCCAGGACAGGCATAGATTTCATTTCTATCGGCGCCCTGACCAAACACCTTCAGGCGATCGATTTTTCGTTGCGTTATTCATAGCTCGCTCATTTTCTAATAACACGGTATTAAAATCCGGAACCCGTAAGTGCCGCAGAATAAACTAATTTTGTCCGATAAATCCGATCATGCAACGAAAGGAATTATCGCGCTCGTCGTTGCTACTTTATTTTTTGCCGGCCAGGACGCTATTACCAAACACCTGACACAATCGATCCCGGTAGCACAAATAGTCACAGTGAGGTTCTTTTTCTTTTCGCTATTCGCAATTGTCTTTGCGGCTCACAGCATAGGTATTAAAGCTGCCTTTCATTCAACGCGGCCAAAATTACAAATTTTACGGGGTTTATTGATTAGCAGTGAAATCGCTCTGTTTGCTTTCGCGCTGTACTATCTCGGACTGGCCGAAATGCACGCAATTTTCGCCTGCTTCCCATTGATCATCACTGCACTTTCGGTGCCTTTTCTGGGTGAAACAGTGGGCTGGCGACGCTGGGTAGCGGTCGGCCTGGGATTCATTGGTACGCTTATTATTATAAGCCCCGATAGCGGGAATTTTAGCCCTTACGCGATGTTAGTGTTGATTTGTGCGTTAATGTTTGCGATTTACAACCTGATCACGCGCAAAGTGTCTCGCCACGATCGTTTCGAGACATCATTGCTCTATTTTGGCGTGGTCGGATTTATCGGCTCGCTCCTTGTGGCACCCTTTTACTGGCAAACCCCAAATTCAGATCAAATTTTCTGGCTCGGAGTGATCAGTATAACCGGCATCATAGGCCACCTGCTTTTGATCAAGGCATTACAACTGGCACCAGCCGTGATATTACAACCGTTCAATTACTTTGTTCTGGTTTGGGCAATCATTATTGGCTATTTCGTTTACGACGAAATTCTCGAGTCACAATCTCTGATTGGCGCCGCCGTGGTGGTCTCCAGTGGCGTTTATATCGCTCGGCGTGAATACATTGTCGCACGCCAGGCACGTAAGCGGCTACGCCGTACAATGTACCCTCCAGAGGTTTGACAAAGCCAGGCCAACCATACCCATTAATACTTCGAAACTAGTACCAAAAATGGTAATTATTTTCCGCGGCCGGGCTATTTTGGGGGCTAGTGAAACAGTACGTATTCTGTTAATATTTATCGCTTCTCTAGTAGTACTATCTGGGGATCTAATCCCAGTCTTCACCTTTTCCAGGAGTCTATAATATTAGCGGCACTACGATACTCATTAATTTGATTGGTGGGGTTGCACTGCTATTATTTGGCTTGCGCATGGTACGGATCGGCATCACCGATGCCTGGGGTAGCGAAGTCCGCAGCGCACTCGGTGCCAGCCTGTCTAATCGATTTAAAGCTTTTTTCGCCGGCCTTGGCGTCACAGTATTACTTCAAAGCAGCAGTGCGACCGCATTGCTGACATCTTCTTTTAGCGGCCAGGGAATTATCAATACGGCCCCAGCGCTCGCTGTGTTACTCGGTGCCGACGTAGGCACCACCCTGGTGACGCAAATTTTAACCTTTGACCTGTCTGCAATATCGCCGCTGATGATCGCCGCAGGCATGGGTATGTTCACCTACTCCGACAGCGGGCGCACACGCGACATAGGCCGATTAGTGCTCGGTATCGGTATGATGCTGCTATCCCTGAAACTGATCCTCGACGCATCGACACCCATGCGCGACTCCGAAATAGTCCTGGGTATCTTCGCATCACTGAGCAACGACCTGGTACTGGCGGTCATCTTCGCCGCAATTATCGCCTGGATGGCGCATTCGAGTCTGGCGACCGTATTGCTGATCATCACACTCGCGAGTACCGAGGTACTCGACATTACGGTTGCGTTCGCGTTCGTGCTGGGTGCCAACATAGGCGGCGCGATCCCACCTTTTATAGCCACACTTGGCGCGAGTAGTGCGGCCCGTCAACCCCCGCTTGGAAATTTGATTTTTCGCGTCTGCGGCGTATTAATAGCGATACCTATGGTGGGAATGATCGCTGGCTGGATGACTCAATTCGACGTCAGCAGCGCACGTCAGATTGCCAATTTCCACATGCTATTTAATATAGCCCTGGCCCTGATGTTTCTGCCACTGATCAATCGCATGGCCGCCTTGACTATGCGCTTAGTACCGGAAGACGATGAAGAATCAGACGATTCCAGGCCAATGCATCTGGACAAGTCGGCGTTTGAAACCCCGTTAGTAGCGCTCGTCAACGCGGAACGTGAAGTGCTACGCATGGGAGAAATAGTCGAGCGCATGTTTCGAAATACCTTTATTGCGCTCAAGAAAAACGATGTCGAGCTAGCCAAGAGCACGCGCAAGATGGATCAGGTTACGAACCATTTTTACGATGAAGTCAAATTTTACCTGACTAGTCTGAGCCGTGAGCCACTGGGTGAAAAAGAAAGTATACGCTGCAATGAAATACTGAGTTTCGCCACCAATCTGGAGCACATTGGCGACATCATTTCGGTCGATATGATTGATAATATATTGCGCAAAAAACTCGTTACACGCTCAAAGATGTCACTCCAGGATCGCGAGGATATCAATAATCTATACCAGCCAGTCCTGCTCAGTTTTCATCTGTCGCTCAGTGTCTTTACCTCGGGCGATATAGGCATGGCCCGACAATTGCTGGCTAAAAAGTACAAGTTTATCAAACTTGAAAAGCAGGCGGTGGTAAACCACCTGACCAAATTACGCGAAGACGTCACTTACGATTCTCGCCTGAGCGCGATGCAACTCGACGTTATCCGTGACCTGAAGCGCATCAACTCGCATTTGACCGCCGTAGCCTATCCCATACTTGAAGCAGCAGGGCATTTGCGCAGCCGATTACGATCGAGTGATACGACCGAAACTAATGCTTGAGTCGCGATTTATCGGATACTGCTGAATTTTTCAAATTAATTGCCATCGCTCAACTGTCCCGACATCTACCCATTTACCTTCAAACAACTCGCCACTGACGAGTCTTTCCTCGGCGGCAGTTTGCAATAACGGAGCTAGCGCCCGTTTACCTGGCGCATAGCGCTCGAAGAACGTTTTGTGATAAATCGCGATGCCAGCGAATGTAAGGCGTTGCTCCAGGTCATTGCACAAATACCCATCTTCAAGAACAAAATCTCCCTGCTGATGATGGTCGGGATTATCCACTAATACCAGATGTGCCTTGGAGTAAACCGAACGTAGCTTTTCAAAACCATAGTCGGTATAGATGTCTGCATTCACGACGAGAAAGCGATCATCCAGCATTTCCAGTGCCTGGATAATTCCGCCCGCGGCTTCAAGTGCCTTCGGTTCACGGCTGTACCTGACAGCCAGCCCAAACCGATTACCATCACCGACCGCTGCTTCGATCTGCTCCCCGAGCCAGCTTAAATTGACCACCACATTTTTGATTCCAGCCGATGCCAGCGACTCGAGATGATAAAAAATCAATGGTTTACCGTTGACTTCGAGTAATGCCTTCGGGCATTTATCGGTATAGGGGCGCAGGCGCTCTCCGCGGCCCGCTGCAAGGATCATCGCGCATTCGGTCATAACAGCTTTTTCACACGAAATTCAAGCCCGAGATCGGATACCAGCGCATCGAGTCCAACCATACTCGTTTCCCTGGCACTGACCTGCTGTACATAATCGAGCGTGCGCGGGATATCCTTAAGATAGTCACCTTTACCATCACGAATTTTTAGCCGGGAAAAGATACCAATCGCCTTTAAATGACGTTGTATCCCCATCAGGTTAAACCAGCGCATGAATATAGCTGGCTTCACATCGACTAGATTGTTGACTATGGCGAACTCGTAATAATCCAGTGCGAGCTGATCGACTCGGATTGTTGGCCAGTCGATGTAGCAATCGCGGAGTAGTGACACCAGGTCGTAGGTGACGGGCCCTTTAAGTGCATCCTGAAAATCCAGTATACCGGGGTTGTTCTGCTCTATTTTCATCAGGTTGCGGGAATGGTAATCGCGATGTACGAACACCTGCGGTTGCGCAAGTGCATTTTGTACCAGGACCTGCTTGATCGCGTCCCATTGTACGGCCTGCGCCTGGTTTAATTCAATGCCGAACAGTTCACCCAGAAACCAGTGCTTAAACAGCTCCATTTCCTCCATCAGCAAGGCTTCGTCGTAGACAGGCAATCCAGCGCAATCGATTTTAATCTGCATTTGCAATAGCGCCGATAATGCATCGGCATAGAGCGACCCGTCGCTATCCTTGTCTAGTAGTGAAAGATAAGAAGCCTGACCAAAATCGGTCAATATCAAAAAACCCAGGGGCAGATTCACCTCGACAATTTTCGGGGCACTCAAATTTGCATCGCACAATTTTTTGGCTATCGCGATAAATTGATCGCAAGGTTCCGTATCTGGCGGGGCATCCATCACGACCCAGGAATTACCACCAGACTGTAGGCGATGGTAAGTGCGAAAACTGGCGTCTTCGGAGGCCGGGCTTAGGGTATAATCCCGATAGCCGAGGGCATCCAGCCAGTCGGTCAATAGTTTGGTTCTATCGTTCATTATTATGATTAATCGAATGAATATTCGTTGTATGAATCATTAGTTTGGTTTAGCTGGATTTACAAAGCCCGCATTATCAAGTTTTTGTCGGCTCGCTGGCGATATGATAACCCGTATATTGCGTAAAGGCGGTATCGACTTATGACTTTTATAATTAATTTTAGATAATCAGGCACCGAAGCCGTGAATTACGAAAAATACAGTTTAAATCTGAACTTTATTCCCTTCGTACCCTATGCGGATTGAAGGGCATATTAATGAATATCGACAATCTAATCGACGTGATGAAAGCTTTACGCGATCCGCAAAACGGCTGCCCCTGGGATATTAAGCAGGATAGCAAATCAATCGCTCCCTATACGCTGGGAGAAGCCCATGAAGTACTCGACGCGATCGAACGCGACGATATGGAAAATCTGGAAGAAGAGCTGGGGGATTTGCTATTCAATATCGTATTTCACGCACATATCGCCAACGAACGGGGGATCTTTGATTTCGGCGATGTGGTAGCAGGCATCGTTGACAAGATGATACGCCGTCATCCGCATGTATTCGAAGCCACCAGCACCGACAAACTCGACGAAGATACCCTCAAGGAGCAATGGCAGGCGCACAAAAAACTGGAAAAGTCAGCTCAAAAAAAACCAGCTTCCACTCAATTCAGGTTCGGCCATGGTTCTGCTGCGCTGTCGGCGCTTAACCGAGCTGAGCGTTTACAACACGATGCAGCAGAATTTGGATTTGACTGGCCACATATACGCCCGGTAATCGAAAAGCTCGAAGAAGAAGTCGCCGAGCTCAAGCACGCGGTCGAGACAGGCACGCAGTCGGAGATCAGTGATGAGCTCGGAGATGTATTATTCGTATGCCTGAATATCGCCCGTCACTCCAAAGTGAATGCCGAAATTGCGTTGCGCGATACCAACCAGAAATTTATGCGTCGATTCGAATATGTGCTTGAACAAATGAAGTCTGGCGGCTATCCGATGAACCAGAAACAACTAGGCCGTATGGAAAGTTTTTGGCAACAATCCAAATCTATCGTCGGATAGCGAGCATTCATGCTATGACAAAAAGTCGCCACCTGACTGAACAGAAAATACTCCACGCACTCGAAGTACTGTTGCTCGAACAGGGTCATTCGGCGGTAGGCATTAATTCGCTTGCGCGCCAGGCAGGTTGCGACAAGGTGTTGATTTACCGTTATTTTGACGGGCTTGACGGCTTGCTGCTGGCGTTCGCCGAATGCACGCCACTGTGGTGGGAAATTGACGAAATCATCACCGAATCGGGCGATGAAATAGGCCAACAGCCGCTCGGGCAGTATTTACAGTTGTTGCTAAAGCGGCATGTAAGCGCACTTCAGGCCAGGCCATTGACGCTGGAAATCATGGCCTGGGAAATGTCGGAACAAAATAACTTGACTATCGCGCTGGCACGCACGCGATCGGAACGCGGCATAGCGCTGGTGAAAAAAGTTCGAGCCCACTTCGATCAAACCAATATCGATCTCGGCGGCATGCTAGGCGTATTCGGAGCTGCAATTAATTATCTGCTCATTCGCACGCGCAACGCCCCGCCGAAGCACATGACCGAGGAATGGTGGCGCCTACAGCATACTATTTCACAGTTACTGGAATCATATGATCGAAAATAAGGCTGCAGTATGCGACGTTCTGCGATTTAGTGATGTCGACAGCCACGAACTAACCGAACTGATAGCTTGCTATCAGATCGAGCTTTGCCTGACCCCGAAAGACCTACCGGCACCTGGCAGTTTCTGCGGTGGTGAAGAAGCGGGGCTCGTGGGTAAGGCTCTCTACCTACGCACCGATACCCCGATACATTCGGTTCTACACCAAGTCTGCCACTATATTTGCATGGATTCCAAACGCCGACTATCGCTGGATGCCGACGCTGGCAGCGACGACGATGCACAGCAATGGCTACGACAACATTAACTAATCGATCCAGAGAATCAGCTAAATTCTCGTTTGCGTCAGGAGGATTACCACCCAACCACAGTCCTTATGGGTGAGTTCCACAAACTTCCGAAAATATGACGCGATGCTACCCGGTAGCTTTAAAGCAACCAATCTGAGTCAGAATTTTTTTCTAATGTCTCTGTTTGTGGGAAAGAAGTCTGTCGGTTTTGTCTACTGTGATCGGTCAAATACCGAGCAAAACCTCGATCACCATCTTTATTCTGAATTTAAGTCCTGCTTAATGTTGACGAATAAAGCATTAGCATTCATCGCCCAAAGTAATAAGCCGAAAGTTGCCTGAAGCCACACGCTGATTTTCCTGCGCGGCCTGCAGCCATAGCGAAGCAAATGCGATAGTTGCACCAATGTCACGTCCAAACCCTTGCAACGTTTTTCCCAGGCCTGACAAAACTTGCCTATTTCGCTCAAACCGGTTCTTAAAACCTGGTGTCACTCGATCCCGTCTGCGGTGAGCTCGACTGCGCGATGGTGGCGTTTGAAGAGCGTACATTCGAGACCAGTTTCGAGCGATTTGACCTGCCGACGCACCCCGCCCCGGGGTAACATCCAATTCCCTGGCGGCTTATGTCAGGCTCCCATGGCGCGCGCAGGCATCGAAAGTACTGAGACCGGTTAGACTGGGTAGCTGGTAGAATCTACGTGCCAATATCGGATTCCGAAGGTTTACATTAAGTAAAGTCTTTATGCTCTTTTTTAATATTGTCAATAACCTACTATAAAGGTAACGTATAGTTTTCAATTGCCTGGGCGAATATCTCTGGCGTTGACTTTTAAGAGTAGATCGATGACCCATACTATAGCGATACCAGGAACCGCAAGCATTTCCGTTGACTCTGTTTTGAAGCCAATCGACAGGGCCAGTGGTTTACCCAACGAAGCTTATACCAGCGTCGAATTCATGAAATTTGAACGTGATCACGTCCTCGGTAAAAGCTGGGCCGGCCTTGGGTTTTTCGATGATCTACCCAAAAAATCTTATGCCAAACCGATCGATTTTATGGGATTACCGCTCCTTGTCCTGCGCAATAAAAAAAACCAAATCAAAGTATTTCATAATGTCTGTAGTCATCGTGGCATGAGACTGGTCAACGAGGAAACCGAAATACAGGGTAGCTTACGCTGCCCTTACCATTCCTGGTCGTATAATCTCGACGGTGAATTGAAAGCCACGCCTCATCTGGGTGGAGTGGGCCAACACAAGGTAGAAGGGTTTCATCACTGCGATCACGGCCTTAAACCAGTTCGGTCGAGTGTCTGGATGGGTGTCATCTTCATCAATCTATCGGGTGATGCTCCCGAATTCGATGAATATATCGAACCGCTGGCAAAGCGCTGGAACGCTTTCCTCGGTAATAACGGGCTGGACAATGTTCGCAGCCCCCTCGACGACGGTAAGGGTTTACGAATCGAGGTTCGATCGAACTGGAAACTGCCGGTGGAAAATTATTGTGAAAGCTATCACTTACCGTGGATTCATCCAGACCTGAATCGCTACTCGCGCCTCGAAGACCATTATCACATCATGATTGGGGAAAATTTTGGCGGGCAGGGCAGCACCGCTTATCGGCTATCGATGGATGCAGACATTTCGCTGCCTCTATTCCCCGAATGGCCACAGGATAAGCTTGAGCATGCCGAGTATATTGCCTTCTACCCCAATGTATTGCTTGGCCTTCAGACCGACCATGTTTATGCGATGATTATCGAGCCGGTAGCACACGATCGATCGATCGAGCATTTACGCCTGTTTTATGTCAACGATGAAGCGATAAGCGATAAACACGCCGGCAGCAGAAAAACTATACTTGAAACATGGCGTGCGGTGTTCGGTGAAGATGTTGATGCTGTCGAAGGCCTACAAAAGGGACGGGCGTCACCTGGTTTCAGTGGTGGGGTGTTTTCGCCAGTGATGGATAATCCCACCCATCATTTTCACTGTTGGGTTGCCCAAAAACTACAAAATACCAATTAATAAGTTTGCTCAAGAGTTGACCAGGATCAACGTGATGCGCTTGTTTTGTTTGCCCTTGCTCTTAATTTTACTCACTACTACCTCGCCAATTTCTCCGGTATTTTGAACATGGGTACCACCACAGGGCTGATAATCGGTATCCTCGATACTGATAGTGCGCACACTACCCTGCCCTTTCGGTGGCTGAACCGACAGGGTGCGCACAAGCTCCGGATTTTGATCTAGTTCCTGATCGCTGATTGACCCAACAACGACCGGTAAATTCCTGCGAATTAATTCGTTCATCGCAGCAGTTAGCGCCTCCTTATCTACTGCCTGTCCTTGCAGGTCAAAGTCAATTCGACTTGCGCTCTCTCCAATCGAACCTCCCGTCGCCTGTGCCGTAATCAAATGACACATTAAATGCATGCTGGTGTGCATTCGCATATGGCGATAACGTCGTTCCCAGTCCAGCTTCATCTCGGCCATATCGCCCACCGAGATCGCACTCAAGTCGTCGGTATCGAGAAAATGGACAATCGTAGTCTTATCATCGGCGTAGCGCGTGTCATTCACCCTATGAGTCGTACCTCCTGCTGTAATGGTTCCGGTATCGCCGGGCTGCCCGCCCCCTAATGGGTAAAATATTGTTGACTCGAGTACGACTCCACCCTCTCGTACGGCCCTGACTACACTTCGATGTGTTTTCTGGTAACTGTCCTGGTAAAATATTTTTTCTGTCATCGCTTGCCTGCCGGGAATCCTGGTTTAATGGATTAATATATTGATTCTTCAGAAAATAGTGGTTAGTGGTTAGTGGTTAGTGGTTAGTGGTTAGTGGTTAGTGGTTACAACAAATATAGATTCTCGCGAATGCGTAAAGCGAGCAAGGAATATTTTTCGATCTTACTCTCTATCAAGTCTTTTGCTTTTCCCTTTGCGTGCCTAGCCTTTTTGCGGGATCATCACAAAACTGACACTATCTATCCAACGTCAATGTGAAACAAGTATAAACTACAGGAGCCAGGATCGCGATTTCCCGTGCGAAAAATCATACACATCGACGCCGACTGTTTTTATGCGGCAGTTGAAGTACGCGATAACCCCAAACTAAAGGGCTTACCTGTCGCGGTCGGCGGAAGTGCCGAGCGTCGCGGGGTAATAGCTACAGCTTCTTACGAAGCGCGGAAATTTGGCATTTGCTCTGCGATGGCCAGCGCCACTGCGATGCGTCGGTGTCCACAGCTAATTCTGATTCCAGGCCGTATGTCGGCCTATCGCGAAGCTTCTCGAGCTATGCAGGGGATATTTGCCGATTATAGCAATTTAATTGAACCACTCTCCCTCGACGAAGCCTTTCTCGATGTATCCGACTGTACGCGCTGCAAGGGAAGTGCAACCCTTATCGCCAGAGAGATTAGAAGACGCATTTCCAAAACTATCGGTATAACTGTTTCCGCTGGAATTGCACCCAATAAATTTCTAGCCAAGGTGGCCAGTGACTGGAACAAACCCGACGATCAGTTTGTCATCACACCGGATGGTATCGACGCATTCCTGGTCAATTTGCCAGTTAATAAAATCTGGGGTGTTGGTAAGGTTACTGCTACACGGCTGGAAAAGCTCGGCATCAAAACCTGTGGTGATGTGAAGAAATACGATCTGATTAAATTTGTCCAGTTATTCGGGAATTTCGGCGAGCACATTCACAAGCTTGCCTGCGGGGTCGATGACCGCCCTGTGGTTTCGCAGTGGCGCAGGAAATCTATCAGCGTGGAAAATACTTATGCGCAGGATCTGGCCGATCTGTCCGCCTGCCTGAAAAAACTACCTGAACTGATGGAGTCGCTTGAGAAACGCATCGAAAAACTCGACCAGGATTACCAGATTAACAACAGTTTCCTTAAAATGAAGTTCAATGATTTTAGCCAGACAACGGTTGAAAACCAGCATTTTAAGCCAAACCTGGACGACTTCACGTTGTTGTGCAAGCAAGCCTGGCAACGTGGGAAAATGCCCGTCAGACTACTGGGGGTAGGAGTGCGATTGAATGACCTGACCCAAACAAATGGTCAAATGGAGTTATTCTCGTAGGGTCGAATTCGTTCGACCGACCCGGTGGATTAGGGATAAAAGCCAGCGCTTTTCCAATTCCTCAGGCAAATTAAAATAAGCGATGGGGTTATTACCATATTCGCTCAATGGCTAATTTCCTTGGCATCCCATCTCTCTTTAAGCTCCAAAATATCCGGCATTATCGAGATAAATTTCTCCACCATGGACGGGTCGAAATGTTTACCCGCATTTTCCCGCAAAGTCGCAATGGCTTGCTCGGTAGACCATACTTTTTTGTAGGGACGCAACATGGTCAAAGCATCGAATACATCGGTAATCGCAACAATTCGGGCACATTCCGGAATTGATTCACCGGATAATCCATCTGGATAGCCCGAACCATCCCATTTTTCGTGATGATAATGCGCTATAGTCGCAGCCAGCTCAAAAATGGGTGTGTCACTTTCTCGCAATATTTTGTAACCGATTTCAGAATGGGTTTTCATGATTTCCCATTCGTCTTCGTTGAGCTTTCTTGGTGCCTTTAAGATCGAATCGGGTATCCCGATTTTTCCCGTATCGTGCATAGCAGCAGAAAATTCCAACATGGCAGATCTCTCTACCGTCCACCCCAATGCTTGCGCCAGAGCCGAAGAATAAGAAGCCATTCGCCAGATATGCACGCCAGTATCCGAATCGTTATAGTGACCCGCTTCGGCCAGCATTTTTATCGCAGCACGCTGGGTTTGCTCCAACTCATAGGTGCGTTCCTCTACCATAAGCTTAAATGTTCGGTTTTGATCAGCGAGCATTAAGTGCGTTTTAACTCGCGCCCTGACCAATTCGGCATTCACTGGTTTGGTAATATAATCGACCGCCCCGACTTCGAAACCCTGCCGCTCGTCTTTAACCTCGGACATGGCACTGACAAAAATAACCGGAATATCTGCTGTATCTTCACGCGATTTCAAAATTCGACACAATTCGTAACCATCCATACCCGACATCATGATATCGAGCAAAATTAAGTCTGGACGTGTTTTACTGAGAATCTTTAGTGCAGCTTCACCACTGATAGCTGCCAATATTGAGTACTGTGGCACCAGAATGCCTTTCAATACCTGTAGATTTTCGGGTGTATCGTCAACCGCCAAAATACTTTGCTTGTCACTCATCCCGATACTCTCCTTCCTTCGTGGTCTGGCACCAGATAGTTAGTTTTAATCATGCCCGACTCACTTCCTGTAAGAGTTGTTCAAGCATCTGTCCCGACTGTTCAAAATCATAGCGTGCGAGTGCTGCCCGAATTGGCTCCAGTTTTATAGAAAGTTTCTCGTTCACAGCCTGCTGAATTTCTTCCAGCAATTCTTCAGACTCCGAATCAGCCAGCGATACTTTGTCCTGTAGTAAGCTCAGTCGGCTTTTAAATTCGGCTATATTCAGTTGCGCATTTTTTGGCGCGTCATGTTCCATGATATTTTCCGGAGGCAATCGTTGGATATCACCGAGTACTTTTTCTAACTCACCCTGTGCTAACTTCAACTGTTTCGCGCAAGACCCATCATTACGCAATAATAATTCCAGTTTTTGCATTGCCGCCGCCAGGTTCTGAGCGCCAATCGAGCCCGCAAGGCCTTTCAATGTGTGAGCCATTCTCTTTGCTTCGTCTTGCTTCCCTGCCTTCAGCGCCAGCCTAATTGAATCTACTGTGCGTTTATTACTTTGCGGGAAAGACTTCAATAATTTTCGATACAACGACTGGTCTCCATCGAGTAATTTCAATGCTTTCTGGCTATCGATTACTTTGAATTTGGCATTAAATTTATTGTGGACAGTTTTTCTGGCTGCTACTTTCGATTGACTAGATTTAGATACATCGATCCATCGCGCCAATGTCATGAACATGATTTTGATGTTGATCGGCTTGGCAATGTGGTCGTTCATACCCGACAATCTAACTTTCTTGATATCTTCTTTCATTACATTAGCTGTCAGGGCGATTATCGGCAAATCGCTATATTTTGCTAATTTTCGGAGCCTCCTGGTTGCTTCGAAACCATCCATAACTGGCATCAGGCAATCCATTAATACGCCATCATATCTGCTGTGACTGATTTTCTCCAATGCCTGCTTACCATTTTCAGCCACCTCGACTTTGACGCCGTTGGTGGTCAGCAAATTGACTGCCAATTCCTGGTTGAGAAGATTATCTTCCACCAGCAATAGTTTTGCATTGCGCAATTTACCCAGGGCGCCCAGGTATTCTTCATCATCAGAAAGCGTTTTCCGGTCAATACTAGTTCCCAGGCCTAAAGCGTCAACCAGCGACTGATAGAGGCCAGGCAATGTGACCGGTTTCAATAAGGTTCGACTAAATGCAAAACCCCGATCTTGCATTGCCTTTTCAGCACCAGAATCAATCATCTGTTCACTCATGACCACAGTAGTCAATTTATTTTTTAATAAATGCTGAGGTTTGGCCACGCGTTCGCTAATAGCCTTGACACATTGTCGGTCGATAAGTAACAGGTCAAACTGGCTGAAATTCAATTTTCCAATCTTGCCCAAATCATCGGGCAAACATATCGGAGTAGTTTTAGTGAACAGGAACTGGCATAAACGATCCAGGATGGAAATCCCTTTCCTGCTATTGGTAACAATCAATATCCGCGAATTGGCTATTGCCGCTCCGTGAATCTCGATAGTCGATTGCATATCGGCTATCAGGTGGTTAACGATGTTAAAACTGAATTTACTGCCAACTCCAACTTTCGATTCAACTCCTAGATCTCCTCCCATCAAGCGTGACAGCTTTCTGGAAATAGTAAGGCCTAATCCAGTACCGCCATATTTCCTGGTAGTCGAGCTATCTGCCTGGGTGAACGATTGGAAAGACTGTTTTTGCTGCTCCTTATTCATACCTATACCACTGTCCTCGACACTGAACTGCAGGTTAACAGTTTCGTCATCGAGGTAATCGGAATTCGCCGACACCTTCAAATATCCTTTATCAGTAAATTTGAGCGCATTATTCGTCAGGTTGATCAAAATCTGTCCCAGCCTGAGAGGGTCTCCTATCAATCTTGATGGCATGCGGGGATCAATATCGAAAATGAATTCAAGGCCTTTTTCTGCCGCCTTCTGGCTCACCAGGTTTGATACATTGTCGAATACATCGTATAGCGAATATTCGATTTCCTCGATGTCGAGTCGGCCCGCCTCGATCTTGGAAAAGTCCAGAATTTCATCGATGATGCGAAGCAGGGACTCTGCAGATTTATTTACCTTACCAAGATAGTTACGCTGCGTTGAATTAAGATCAGTTTCCAGCACAAGATACGACATACCGATAATCACATTCATAGGCGTTCGAATTTCATGACTCATATTCGCCAGAAAGTACGATTTTGACTGGTTAGCGTTCTCGGCCTTTTTTACCTCGGTACGTAATTCGGACGTTCGTTCCCGCACCTGTTTATCCATTTTCTCGATAACCAGTTTAGTCTGCTTCTTGTGCAAATATATTTCTCGATCCTTTTCCTTTAACTTTGCCTCAGCAGCTCGCCGCGCGCTTTTTTCTTCTTTATAACGCGCCTTCCAATCGTCTTTTCCAAACATTCGCAAATGACTAACCGTTTATTCCCAATACTACAAGAGGCCTGACTGCCAACTCTAATCTACTTTCGTCTGTCGGGAGAGGAACTGGTATTAAAAAGCCCTTAGATTGCACTATGCTGTTTACCTTTTGCCTTGTTGGGGAATCTCAGATTAAGCTAGCGTACTCTAAAATTTCAAAACTATACTGGAGAAATTAAAAACGTATTTGCCAGTATTCAATTCACAGTATTTCGCGTGAGTAGAGTATAGGCAAAATATAATAGTTTGCGCTCTAAATTACGGCGAAATTTTAACTTCTGGCTCGGGTAGTTACCAGGGGTAAAGCTCGATGTCAGGTAATATTCCGGTGGAATTTTGAGACGTTTTTCCTATTGTCTGTAATGCCAACAATTTCTCATTGTTTTTGAATATCAATGAGTTATGATATATTGTACAAGCAAATTATCAACTAATATGGTTAAAACACCGGTTTTAAGTATTATTAGACCTGTATCAGCCCTGGAGGGAACGATGCAACCCGAAAAATTCGAATCTCTGATTTCGCCACCCTGGCCGGCCGACCCGGTGGAATCAATTTATTACTACCCCCCTCATCTGCAGCGAAAACAGGCAGAATTGGCAAATTTCGAACGCAACGACGAAGCCGATGTCAACCTGGATCGTATAGCGGTTCTTGGATACGATTGAGACTAATCTTACTTCCTGGACGGATTTCCTTACCGTCAGTCCCCCCGGGTAAATCCTTATTTATCCCTTTGCTGGAACCCATTCCGGTTTTGCGTATTCAAGCTGTTCAATATTCTTCCACAGTCCTCGTCGATGACTCACTTCCGTTTTGTAAATATTGTAAATTTTAAACGGCGGGTTAAATGGTGGGATCAATAACTATTTTATCCAGTAACTGTCTATATCAAATAGTTACTGGTATTAAATGGCGGCGTATACAGTCTAGCGCGAACTCGTCTCCCGAAAATCCCTGTTAAACAGGAATATACAGGGAAATAATGCTTTGTTAGTACTATAAAATTGCCCACACTTGACCTGTCCTATAGACTAATGGGGTGAATTACCATCTAGATATTATTAAGATTTTGTATTATCAGGGAACAGGCTATTCCCTCTCTCAAAAAGTTTACACTCCCTGAAATCCCTCAATAGCACCACTTATTCTTGTTTCCCTTCAATACTATGTCTCCGGGCCTTTTTAATGGATAAATTTTTTCAGCCTAAGCTCTTGCCCAATCAATCCTATTTCCCAGCCTGTCGAATTGCGTGTCCCATTACGCCTCATTTTGAATGTAATTTAACACCCACACTTTCTAATCCAGGCACAAAGATAGTAAATCTTCGAGTCCGCGCGGCTCGATTCCGAGTTCAGCGAATCCGGCTGCGTCGGGGTCGACGATGTTGTCATGGCGCATAAGCTCGATCTGGTCCCGGGTCAGCGGGGGGTTTGGTAATACAGAGGCCAGAGTAGCAAGCAGCTCCCAAACCAAAAACGGAATTGGAAGCATTAATCTCTTTCGTTTCATGTGCCTCGCGATAGTGGACAGCAAGTCCTTGTAGCTAAGAATCTGCGCACCACCCAATTCATAAATGTTTTCGCCTAGCTCATTGCTACATAAACCGCATTCAATTGCCCTTGCGACGTCCTCGACATAAACCGGTTGTAACCGGGTGCTACCATTTCCGAACAGAGGAATCACGGGAAGCATGCGTACCAAAACAGACAGGGTACGAAGAAACGCATCGTTGCGGCCAAACAGTACGCTTGGCCTCAGAATGACTGCATGCGGTGCTGCTTCGCGCACCCGCTGTTCACCGACTGCCCTGGCCCGGATATAAGTTGACGGTGATTCGGTATCGGCACCGATACCGGATATGTGCACCATTTTTGCCCCGAAGGTGACTGATTGTTGAGCAATATTCTGTGCCCCTACGACATGAACCGCCTCGAAAGTGGCACTCTGACTTTCCACATAAAGGCCCACAGCGTTAACAACACCATCGGCGTCCTTGATTGCATCGGCAACGGATTGGGTTTTGCTGATAGCAACTACTGATAGATTTAGATTTATAAGTCAGGGTGCGGTAGTAACCAATACCACAGATGTTAGCGTCCTATTCACCCCTGTCGTCGGAACGCGATATGTCGTAAAGGCTACAATTGACTCGAATGGAAACAATAACTCTCTAGAGGT
>JADFJT010000188.1 GCA_022566015.1 Pseudomonadota bacterium
ATTTTATCTGCGGCCTGGGTCAAGGAATTACCGATACCCCAGGCATTTAAGGTTGCCTTATCAGCAAAGAGATAAAGTTTGCCATCGACGATTCGCCAGGCTTTAGGATCGGGATTACTTTGACTGCCAAAAATTGTATCTACCGAGCAGTAACCACCGTACTGGGGAATGTATTTGCCCTGATCGGCAAGAAATAACTTTCGGTGTTTTTCATTGGCGAATAGCCATTTCCCACCCAGCCACTCGACACTGATATCTTTGGAGCCTTTTACCGCTTTACCCATCGTGAAGTAGGCTACCGTATCGTAGCCAAATATTACCTCACCCTGATAATCCTGATGTAAATTGTGATCGGCCCGTACATTGAGGCTCAAAACTAAAAGCAAACTCGCGAATGCCAGCGACAGATGAGACCGATAAATTGGTTTGATATGAATATTTCGAATATTGCGCATGAGTTAATCTCCTCATTAAAATGCTTGATTTTATAAGACTAATTAGAAGCTGTCTGTAGCATGCCTTCTATAAACTGAATGACCGCGAGCTGTTTTGTGGCAAGTGCGCAACCTAATGGTGTATGCCCAGCGTAGTTAGTTGCTCTGATATCAGCTCCGGCCTTCAGTAATAGCTTCACCATGTCCAGATTCCTGTTCATGGCCGCATCCCGGAATCGGTGTATAATAGGGTGTATAATAGTAGTAGTCTCGAATATCGACAACTGCGCCCTGGTCCAGCAAAAGTGGTGCAATTTCCTGATGATTTTCTCGCACTGCCAAATGCAAGGCTGATCCAAAGCCGTACACAGTATGCCCCAACTGGTTGAGGTCCACGCCTTTTTGCAAATGAGATTTCACTGATTCGATATCATTGGCATACAACGCCTGGTGCAGCGATTCAGCCTGCACATTAGAAAACAATAATAGGCCGAGACTTGCAAGCAACATTTTCAGATTTTTGCTATTCATTATCTTAATTCCTCTCAAAGTATGTTAATTTGTTTGACAACGAAGATTAATTTTCTATATTCCGTCGTTCCGTTATCGATATAAGCAAAATAGTCGGGGAAATAAATGCAAAAAGTATGATTTTTTCATGATGAAAAAATTATCTGTTGAATATCAATAGTTTAACCTTGGATAAACGAGACTCAATTACTATAGACGGCTGGCAAATCGATGCGAATCGCTATCGAATTTCTCGTGATGGCATCGAGAAAAAGCTAGAGCCACGCATTATGGAGCTATTGCTGTACCTGGCGGATCATCCAGGCCAGGTCGTTACCCGGCAGCAAATCGAAGACGATGTCTGGAAAGACCGAGTTGTTGGCTACGATGTTTTAAGTGGGTCGATAGCAAAAATCCGCAAGGCATTTGAGGACACCAGTCAAAACCCCCGCATTATCGAAACCATTCCTAAATCAGGATATCGATTGATAGCACCCGTATTAGTACAAAATAAAGACGCCTATACTTATTCCGGCAATCCCGCCGCAGAGCATTATCCAGGCAAACGCAATTTTAAAATCAGCCGCATATCCGCTTTAGGTATAGTGATCGCAGTCATAAGCCTGGTGATCATCGGATTTTATGTATTGAATTCCGGGGATTCTGAAACCAAAAGCACTGCTGAAACAGCTGGCAAACATTTCGATCCTGGGAAACCGTCGCTTGCTATCATGCCCTTCAAAAATATGAGTAATGACCCGGGGCAAAGTGTCTATTCTGATGGTTTGACCGACGATTTAATCACCGATTTGTCAAATATCGAAGGTCTACAAGTAACACCCCGTCATTCAAGTTTTATTTATGCGACTAAAAAGATTTCTCCTTTGGAAATCGCCAGGGAACTGCGGGTCCGATACATCGTTCAGGGTAGCCTTCGACGGTCTTTTGACGATATTCGCGTCAATGTTCAACTGGTCGATACTCAAATCAATCAGGAAATTTGGGCCCAGCGGTTTGACGACAGCATCGAGAGCATTTTCAATCTCCAGGATCAAATTATCAACCAGATTCTCAGGAAATTAGATCTAGACCCCGGTACAAAGCCACATTCCAAACGGAGGACGACAAGCCTGGAGGCCTATGACTTTTTCCTGCGCGCCGAGCATCGGCGCCTAAATGGGCGGCCATCGGCACGTGATAGTAAAACATTAGATTTCTATCGAAGAGCGATCGAACTCGATCCTTCGTTTGTAGCAGCTTACACGGGGCTCGCGCGCGAAGCTTTAGGCAATTGGCAAAACGACGAAACCCGGGTTATGCCCTCAGCAGTTTGGAAGAAACTGATTTACAAAACAGCTGGGAAAGCCCTGGAACTAGACCCGGAAAACGCCGAGGCACTCGCTATTCTCGGACTGCTCCAGGTAGTTTCCGGTGAACACGACGTCGGCATTGCTTCGGTTAAAAGTGCCGTTGCAATCAATCCGGGCAACCCGCAGCTCCACGTAGATCTTGCCATTGTGCTGTCATACGGAGGTGCTCATCAGGAGGCTCTGCAATCCATCAACAACGCCATCAATCAATATTCAGCTCCGCCTGCAACTTACATCAGGAGTCGGGCGTATATTTATTTCTTTCTCGGTCAGTTCGAAAATGCACTTAAGGATATAAAAAGTGTGCCTGATATTCGTAATTCTACATATATTTCCATTCTTATTTACGGTGCAATGAATGACCGGAAAGCGGCAAAACCCTATGTGGATGCCAGCCTGAATTGGTATGCCATGGATAATCAGGAATACTACCGCATCAATTATTCTGCATTCCGGCGACCGCAAGATATCGAGTTGGTTATCGATTCTGCCAACAAAGCGGGGGTTCCGCGATACCCCTACGGGTATGATCCAGGCGAAAGCAACTTATTGGATAACACCAGCATTTCAGAATTGACGCGTAAAGGTTTGTGGCGGGGAAAAACCCAGAATGGCCTCGAATTT
>JADFJT010000097.1 GCA_022566015.1 Pseudomonadota bacterium
ATCATTAAGCTGATAAGCAATGCTCGGATTAATATTAATGGTTTTCAAATCGGTTTCGACCGCATGATATCTGCCCACCCAGTTTCTATCGTACTCGGTCGCCAGTCCAAACAGGGTTTGCACGCCGAGCCCGAATTTTGTCTTCTCATCGATGGTCTTTACCCAGTAGAAATTAGGTACGAAGGCATTCGCTCCGCCGTCATCATTCGCTCCGCCCAAAGCTGGGCTGCCAAACGCTGGCGTTGCAGTCGAACCATTATTGGTAAACGATGCTTCGGGTATAATTAAATGCCCGGCAATCGATATCTGATCACCTTCAAGTCGCATCATCCCCGCAGGATTAAAAAATATCGTCGATGCATCGGTGGTATGCGCCGCAGCGCCCGCGTAAGCATTGCCCTGCCCGCTGGCGCTATTTTCGATCAGCGCAAACCCTGAAGCCTGTACCAAACTCGGAATTCCACAAGTAAGTAAAGCCCCTAAAATTACTTGTTGATAAGTCCTATTAGTTATAATCATGTCTAGCCCCTCGTATTATTGTATTAGTCTCAAAATGATACTCTTTAAGCCTGACAATTCAAACCGCAAATGAAAAGCCTCCAACAGCTCACCTACGTCAGCGATAGCGACATCCACGGCAAGGGATTATTCGCACGAGCCAAGATCCCCGGAGACACGGTAATTGGCACGTTTAAAGGTCGCCGCTGTAAACACGATGGTGCCTACGTGTTGTGGCTGAGCGATACCCAGGGGTTCAAAGTGCGATGCAATCTTAAATATATCAACCATGCCGACCAGCCAAATGCCTGCTATTACGACGATTTTACCGTGGTAGCGCTGCGTGATATCAAGCCAGGCGAGGAGATTACGCACGATTATGAGTGTGCGACCTGGTGAGGGTAGAATAATTATTAGCCCGGGCATTTAAATAATATCCGGGCTAGTATCTAATTTACCAACCAAATTTAAGACGGTGCTTTCCACTATAGTATTCAGGAAATAGCTATCACACCACCTGCGCCCTCAGCAGACATTTATACTATCGGCGCGACAGCTAAATTGGTATTAAAAAGTTTTACTATAGCTTAACGCTAATTCGAACTGATTCATTTCAAGTTTAATTGTTTGCGCAGGATCGAATGCATTAGGACCTGACACATCGACACTCGGGGCATACAGCACCGCGAAATTTAAACTGCTATTACTATCGAGCTGACGGGTAAATCCAAATGTATAGTGGTCTTCCATCACGCCTGGAGCGATGATGTTAAACAACATCTCCGCTTCCGGGATCGGTTGATCGCCAAAACTATAACCCAGGCGCCAGGTCCATTCACTATCGTTTTGCCATTCGTAACCAATTTTCACTACAGTCATATCTTCCCAGCCAAACCCAGCCCCGTTGACCCCACCCAGACAACCATCACCAGTGGCGGGAGACCGGGAATACAGCTTCCGTCGGTTAATGACGCAAGCGAGTTCGATACTGCGGCTACATCCTCGTAGTTGATTTGCTGCACATCGATCTGGAACACACGAGAGCTGCTGATATGCCAGGCCAACCCTACAGTCCAGGTCGAGGGTATATCAAAGTCTCCATTCTCGGCGAACAGGCCTGCATACTTGTCAAATTCACTCATATCGATTTTGGGTTGAATCGAGGCGCCCAGCGTCACACCAGGTAACACTTCACCCTGGATACCGAGGCGAATACCGATTCCGGTTGAACTGTCGCCGCCATTGTTAGACAGGTTGCCTGGATCAAGCGAAAAGCCCCCGAAATTGGTCAAACCTTCGGCCTCGAAGGTTTGATAAACGACAATTCCGCTTATACCCCAGGAGGCAGTATCTGAAATCTTGCGCGAATAGGTCGTGGAGATAAACAATTGCGCAAAGTCTACTCCAGCGGTGCCAGCACCATAGGTACCAGGAGCCTGTACCATAGTACCAGCAGTTGGGTCAAATAAGGTTGCCGTACCACCCTGCCACTCGGTATTCATGCCGCCGTTGCCATAAACCGACAGACCGATCGAGCTTTCACTATCGAGCATCCAGTTTTGGCCATATTGCGGTATTAGAAAAGCTTCATTATCGCTGTCGAGGCTCTGAGGACCGATACTAAATGGACAGTTAGGAGGTGTTGGACATACGAGTGGAGCAGGAATTGATGGACCATCGGTAGATGTATAACTACGCATCGGTGAAAAAATAGCACCGCCGATGTCGTAGCTGTCACCCTGTAAAACCATACCTGCCGGATTAGTCGCAGCGGCCAGTGTATCGGTCGAATAAGCCACGCCAGCGCCTGCCATGGCTTTATCCTTGACACTATACCCGTGAGCAAAATAACCGTTGGTTGCCTGAGCCTGCCCACTGGCAAGCGCACCAACTGCTACTAGCAGCATTATCGTTTTTGATTTACTTTTTAAATTCATTTTAATACTCCTCTGGAGAATACTGGTTAAATCCTTCGATTGACTTAGTTATGTATTCCTTGGCACCCTTACCTGCTCAGATTTTCGGTCAGCCAGAGTTTCGTTGATACGACCCATTTTCTGGCCTTCATCGATTGGTACTATATAAAGTGCTAATTTCAGCAAATCCCGTTACTTTCAATTCTACCGATTGAGCGGTCTACCGATCAACCGGCGAATTCTGAAAACGGTGGCCGCACCAACGTAAACTATTCAACGCCGTCGATTAAATCGCTTTGTTTCATCTCGCCTTGGACTGTACTGGTCAAGCATTACCGGACACTTTTTTCAGAGAACTTTCATAGTTAATTGGTGACTGATCACCATTCGCAGTATGCAGCCTCTCAAGATTGTAATACCTCATATAAGCCGCTACATCTTTTTTCATATGCTCACGGGTTGGTTGAGCAATTTTAAATATCCAGTCATGCTTAAGACTTCCAAAAAAGCGCTCAACCACTGCATTATCCCAGCAAGCTCCAACATCACCCATGCTCGCTCTTCCACCATACCCATCCAGTAATTTTCGATACCGCTTACTGGTGTACTGTGATCCACGGTCACTATGAAACACCAGCCCTTTAGACGGTCGTCTCAAGTTGTAAGCCATGATCACTGCTTTGCATATCAAGTCTGTCGTCATGCGTTTACTGATGTACCAGCCCACTATTCGACGCGAGTATAAATCCATGACGATCGCTAAATACATCCAGCCTTCACCTGTCTTCAAGTAGGTAATATCACCCGCCCATATTTGATTGGGTGCAACAGGATTGAAGTTCTGATTTAATAAATTATCAGCAACTTCATCACTGTGGTTTCTTTTCGTTGTTACCTTGTATGCAACGCGCTGAGTGACTTTTAAACTCAGCTTTTTCATTAAGTTGCGTACTTTGTAACGACCTATCTGAAAACCTTCTTCGCGTAATTTCTTCATCATTTCACGGTTACCCAAGCTATTACGGCTCTGCTCAAATAACGCTTTCATACGACGATGCAGATGCAAAACATCTGCACTAATCAGCTGCCCTGGTCGTTTCTTCCAGGAGTAATAAGCTGAAGTGCTTACCTGCATAACCCGGCACAAAACAGTCACCGGATAATGCACTGATTCGTCTTTGATGAAGTCAAACTTTACTTCATTTCTCTCGCGAAGAAGGCACTGGCCTTTTTTAAAATCTCTTTCTCCATACGTAGATTCTTATTTTCTTTACGCAGCCGATTTAGCTCTTCACGCTCATCAACAGATATTGATTTACCTTCAAGCTGTGATTCCATCTGCTCCTTCCAGCGATACAGCATATTACTGGCTAACCCCAGTGATTTTGCAGCCTCTGGTACTGAATAACCCTGTTCTCGCACCAGGGCTACCGCTTCTTCTTTATATTCTTTAGAATATTGTTTGTATGTTCGTTTCTGTCCCATTTTGACACCTCAATAATTGATAAATATTATCTCTTATCAAAGTGTCCGGTGCTATTAGACCACTACAGGATGCCCCTGATTGCCGTATGCGGGCGTTCGTTATTGTATGTCCACAGCCACTCTGTCGCCAATAGCTGAGCATGTGCAATATCACTGAAACTGTGTTAATCCAACCATTCAATTATCAGGAGTGATAGGCAGGAGTCGACCCTTTGCAGTCATTCAGAAAGCTATTATCAGCGCGTAAATAGAGGCAGTTACGCGGTAAAAGCAGACTGTCTTTTCATTCAGAAAAAAATCAAAAATTGATGAAATAATAGGCTATTTTTGATAAACATTAATGTTAATAACGCAACGTATACCCTTTTGTGGTTGAGTTCCTGTATGCCAATGATAACCATCAAAAATCACGACTCGCCCCTGCTTTGGTGTTACTTTCTTTTTAACTTTTAATTCATTGGGTTCGGGAGCCTTTATATCATTTGGGTGATACATATTCTCAAAAATTACCGTATCCCCATCAGCATCAAAAACATAATATAAAATGTTTAAATGTTTTTTTTTAAAGTCAATGTGGTGAGCATCACGTCTCGACCCACCAAGGTTTGCAAGAGGCATTTGTAAAATAGCTACAACTCTGAAAAGCTCATAATTCGCTTTCACATTCAATTCCTCATACAACTTAGATAAGGAATTATCAATTAATTGCTGTAATAGGCTTAATGCCTTTCCGCCAACATTTACTTTACCATCATATATCAATTTGTTTTGAAATGCTGGTCGCCCATCTCTACTGCCTCCGCCTGTTACGTCAGGAATAAAATGCCAAGGAAACTGACTTGATAACAATATTCTTTTCAAGTCTTCCTGTTGCTTTTTAGTCAAAATGTCATCAACAACAAAAACTTTATTTTCCCACTCCATATTGTGACTTTCCTCATTGGTATGAAAAAGGAACCACTGCGGATCATACTAAAACTAAATCATTTATAAAAACTGTTCAATTAGAATGCTTAGTTTTGAAAAAACAAGACTAACTAAATTAAGGAATCTCTGATTTATTCCCGGAATCTGAGATAATACAGTAATTCGTTTATACGAGTCTGGAGATCACTAAAAATGCACCAACAAACGCTCGCCGAGGAAGGTTTTGAGCGTTTTCGAAAATCGACGCACCGCTCTATGCAAAAATGGCGCCTCCAGGGGAATTCGTCCCTAACGCGATAATATCCACGGACATTCAGTTTTTCGCCACAGTCACCAGGGAATACTCGAGCCGTCGAAATTAAAGAAGTTACCACTTTGTTTGAGACCCGCTGCCATTAATACCTGTTTAAGCCCGAGTACACTTTCATTCGGATCGATCTCGGCATTTGATCCACCCATATCCGTTTTTACCCAACCTGGATGTAGACTAATGGCACTTATACCGCGACCTCCAACATCGTTGGCAATGCTTTTCACCACCTGGTTAACCGCAGTTTTAGAGGTACGGTAAATATAAGATCCCCCGCTGCTATTGTCGGCGATACTACCCATCTTACTGCTAATTACTGCTATCAACTTTTGCCGACTGACTGCCACCTGCTCGACAAATGCCTGGGCCAGCATCAACGGCGCTATAGTGTTAACCTCAAGAACTTGGCGCCAGGATTTTGCATCCACTTCGCCAAAGGCCATCTCTCTGGGACCATATATACCCGCATTACTCAGCAGGATATCAATCGGCCGGTCTTGAAGCTGTGAAGATAGTGCAACTAACCGGTCGTAATCAGTGACGTCCAGTGGGAATATCTCTACCGTTGGATACTTTGTGGCCAGTGCTTTTAAATCTGCTGCATCCTCAGGGCTACGACAGCAGGCCAGCACTTGCCAGCCATCCTCGGTAAACTGTCTAGTTAATTCCATGCCAATACCACGATTGGCCCCAGTGATCAAAATCGTCGAATTTGTCATATTAATACCCCTTTAATACATAAAACCTGTCTAAACACCTCTGTTATACCAACGTTTGGGAGGTTGTCCTAAGGTTTCAGGTAGGTCCACCCAAGACATTGAAGTTCTATAATTTCTGGCAGACCAGCTGGCACTAGAATCGCCTGCTCGATAATATCTGGCTGCTTGCCTTCTGCTTTGGTCATCTTTTCCAGGGTATTGGTGCAGGCGTAGAAGCTAAGTTCGTCCAGATTATCTGCCATTTGCACCAACCGATTTTTATCCGGCGTAGTATCGGTGCGTAGTAAATTAAGGCCTGGCCCATGACAAATGACACGAATCGACACCTGCTTGTCCTTGGCCTGGTAGTAGTTGAGGATATTTTCAACATTGTTTAAAACAAATACAAGGCGTTCCTTGTCAGAGAAATTTACGTGCATGACGATATTGCGAGAATCGTCATCGTGGATCGAGTTTTCGGAGGCAAGAGTGGCCATTATGATTTTCCCGTAGTTGTGATCGCGTAAACGGCTGTACCGTGGATAATGTCTATAAAATAGAACGAGCCTGAGAATAATCGCGTTTTACCGCCAGGTGCTGCTTCCATTTCCGCATCGACCGCATCCCTGCATAGTACTCTTCGAACTCGTGGCCAATCGGAAATGGTGCCGGATTGGGGTGGTTAGACCAGATTCCCGCTTTACGACGGGCCTCACGCTGTTCGATGAGCCAGTCGCCGTAACTTTCGAAAGTAATCCAGCCATGCGGCGCATCCAGAGTCGCCGCCCTGTAGCGCCCATCCATTTCCACGGCCAGTTTTATCTGCCCGTCACTAAGCTCGAGTGGCTTAGTGAGATCATCGTAGCCGAGTTCACGCATCAGATCACCTGCGACCCACGACATGATTCCCTGCTGATCGAGACTGAGCTGGTTTTTATAAATCCCTACGTGGCGGTCGGTAATCGGGTGCGCCAGTGCCCAGTTGTCCTTGGTCTTACCGCGGCTTTGCGCAACCGGCGAGCTGTGAAACTCCATCAGCGAATCGTAGTAATCCTCACCCAGGAAGGCGCACAGGTTCTTCAGACACTCCACCGGGTTGCGAACGAAGTCCTCGTATCGAATATTGAACCACTGGTCCACGCCCAGACTTTCGCGAAATGGTTTCACGGCCTGCTGACCGTCGCGCCACATTACGGCGGCGCTATAGGCATTGGTCGGACCAAACTGTGAATCAATAAATTCCGCGCTGGCATCGCGACAATCGCGATAGATATAGACGAATTGCGCGTTCGGAAAATCTTCTAGAATCTGTTCGACATAAAATACATTGCCAGGGGTCTTTTCACCCCAGCGCGGCTTGTTAACGTACGCGGCATAGCGTTCGAACATGGCGGAAAACACACCCGAAAATGATTGCTCAATATCGACCGCACGAGCAGCGATTTCATCACCGAAACTCGCAGGGTTGGCATCTTCCATACGCCAATACGGCACCCGCAGCCCGTTAGCCATTTCGTGAGCCAATGTATGAAAATTACTGATTTCGTCGAGGTTACCATAGGTATGCAAATAGGGTCGAAAACGTGGGTAGTACCAGGTGACTTCGGGTACCGCGATTCGTGGATGACAGGCAAGAATCGCCAATACCAGCGTTGTTCCCGAGCGCTCGGAACCAATTATAAAAATGGGCCGTTCTTTAAGTATCACAGCCATGCTGAGTAACGTCCTTCGTTAATGAGCAGACGGGGTGGCATTGATGGCGTGTTGCAAACCACCACGAACTTTTTCAACTTTGCGTAGGAAGGCCTCGCTTTCGCGCCGCTCGGCTCGCTCGATGCCGATAGAGTATTCATTAATAATATGCGCGGGCTCTCCTCCGAGCAGTAACACCCGATCGCCGAGATATACCGCTTCCTCTATATCATGGGTGACAAATAGAATCGATTTACCGGTTTCTTTCCAGATTTGGAGCAACTCATCCTGAAGTGCGTTGCGGGTTATCGCGTCGAGCGACCCAAACGGTTCATCCATCAATAAAATATCTGGGTCAACCGCAAGGGCACGGGCGATGCCGATACGCTGTTGCTGACCGCCGGAAAGCTGATAAGGCCAACGGTCAGCATAGGCGCCAAGGCCAACCAGATCGAGCGTCCAGCGCACTCGTTCCTTCTTGAGGCGGTCCGACACATCGATACCCTCGAGTCCGAGGGTGATATTGTCCTCGACACTGCGCCAGGGCATCAAATTGGCGGCCTGAAACACCATAGCAATGGCACGACGAGTTGGATCGTTGGGCGTGTCCACGCGTACCGATCCCTTGAAAGCCGGAATTAAATCGGCTATGACGCGCAACAGTGTAGATTTACCGGCTCCTGAAACCCCTACCAGGCTTACGAACTCACCTTTTTCTATCGCCAAAGTAAGGCCTTCGAATACGGGTGTGACTCCATCGAAACTGACGGCGAGATTTTCTGTTTGAATCACCGTTGCCATTCGAGCACCTTGCTCTGGATACGCACGAAGATGTAGTCGCTAACGCCGTATAAAAATGCTATGGAGAACATGTACAGCACTACCACCTCGCTCGCGAGCAGGCCTGAGGCCTCGATCATGCGCTGACCGATCCCTGGAATACCGAATAACTCCGCCGCCACTACCGTCATCCAGCCCTGGCCCAGTCCGGTGCGTATACCCGAGAGAATACCAGGTGCTGCACCCGGCATGATGACCTTTCGCAGCAAGGCAAACATGGAGCGGTGGCCAAAAGCGCGCGCAACTTCGATCAAATCTTTGTCCACCGCCAGTACCGCAGTCATCGCAGTAAAGTAATTGATCCAGAAAATGCCGATGGAAATGATGAAGGCCGCCGCAGTCTCACTGATCCCGAACCAGATGATCGCGAAAGGGATCCAGGCCAACGGTGGGATTGGGCGAAAAATGCGAGCTAGCCAGGCCTGGCTAGCCTCGACTTTGGGGAAAAGCGCAACCGACACGCCTAGCGTCACACCCAACACCGAACCTATCACGAACCCGATGGAGTAGTGACGCAGGCTGGCCCAGACCATGTCCTGCCAGATCCCCAGGCGAATTTCAGATAAGAGGGTTGCCGGGAGGGTCGAGGGAGGCGGTAACAGGTGGGCTTCAAACCACCCACTTTGCGCTATACCCTCCCACAGCAACAGGAATCCGGCCAGCCCCGCGGCTGACAATAAGTAACGCTTGCCAGGCTTCACTGCCGGGACTTCTTATGTGATCGCAGCCCGATCCACAGCCTACATGCCAAGGTTTTTTGCGGCTTCTTCGTAGATAGTCAGATCGAACAACCCGTCGGTAGATACCTTGGTATTGATCTTCTCTGTCTGCTGGAAGTCGGCCATATACTCGGTTTGTTCCATAATTAAACTGGGATCGGCTCCAAAGTTTGACGACGGCGATTCCAGGGCTTTCTGTATAATCTCGACTTCGATCAGACCCTTGGCAATGAAATCCCTTACAAAGGGTGCCGCTGCTGCGGGATCGTTCTGCAAAAGTTCAGTCGCCCTAATGTGTAACTCGATAAACTTGACCAGGGTATCCCGTTTCTCGGCGATGACGTGTTCGCGTGCCGCAATGGTCGATCCCGGTTGACCATCCATCATGTCACTGGCCCGGGCAATCACTTTAGCCCCTTTCAATTTGCTCTCGACAATGGTCACGATGGGTTCGAGAATACCCGCCGCATCGACCGCTCGGGACAATAGCGCCTGTTGTACCTGGGCCGCCCCCATACCAATTAATTCAATCTCGTTCAGGTCCATTTTGAGCGAGCGCAGTATCCAGTGGCGGGTGACCGTGTCGGGAACCGAACCCTTGGGGAAACTGGCGATCTTGGGTTTGCGTCCCTTGTCCGCTGCGAAGGCACGCAATGCGTCGGCGCCATTATCGTATTTGTCGAAATAGTCCACCAGGTCACCCTGGGCAATCACCGCAATCTGGTTGGTGATTGCGGCGGCGATTACTTTCAGCTTGATGCCTTTGCCTCGTGTCACCATCGCCGGTCCGATGCCAAAACACATTATATCCATCTTGCCCGAGGCGATGGCCTGCACGATGGCCGGGCCATTGGAAAAGCGTGTGAGTTCTAATTTGATGCCTGCTTCTTTAGCCCACCCCATGCCTTCGATCACAAATAGCTGGCTACATGGCACGATCGGCATATACGCCATTTCAAGGGTCACTTCAGCACGTACCGTGGTGGATGTACCCAGGGCCAACGGTATCACCAGGCCAGCAGCTATCGCAAAGTGATGTATTGATTTATTCATTTTAATTCCTCCAGTTATCGGGGCTTGTTTTCACTCCGAGAATCGGAGGCGTCTTTACAGCGGCAACCCAAGTTATATCTATCGTGATCCTCTCCTTAATTATGGCTAGATGAAAAAGCCAAATTAGTGGGGAACATATAAATATCTGGGGCTTGCTACACTGGCCATTCACGAGGGTAGGACAATTTATTGCCCCTCTAGAATAAGATTCATGTGGTCAAAAGTCTAGGTTTAATCTGGTGGCCTAATATCAGTAAATCATTATAATTATGCGCCAGACATCGACTTTTTCTATATATCTAACAGGGTAGCCATTCAATAATAATCATCCACTTTGCGATTGCCTAAAGCCCTTCGGTGGAAATCATAGATTCCAGTGCCAGGGCAACACAAGGGTAAGCAGCTACATCATCGATAGCGATTTCCATACCCGTTAACCATTCGTCAGCTTTGAAGTGTAACTCTTAGACTTCCAATATCCAGCCAAGATTCTGACACTTTTCTAAATTTCTCGGCCGTACGAATGGTGGTGGATTAGACTTCCCAGGATTTGCTAGAAATCTAGTGGTGTTAAAATAGTCGTTCTGTAGGAGGTGTTTGTGAGCAGGCGCCATTTAAATGCGGGGTTAGCTCAGTTGGTAGAGCGTCAGCTTCCCAAGCTGAATGTCGCGAGTTCGAACCTCGTACCCCGCTCCAATCAGTTACTTTTAAATTGCTTACTTTCGCCCTACCTTGGGTATGCCTAATACGAGATAGATCACTGGGAGAGGTCAGGGAAGCGAGATTTATACCAAATTATTTTCTCGCTAATGAAGTTATTGAAAAAGCCAAGCACATGTACTGGCAAACGTACAAGTACTTGAATGACTGAGATCACCGCCATGAAGTGGATGAATAATGCGTTACTAGAGAGTTACGGTCATTTTATGTGAATTCGACCAGTTTCACAGTAATAGTTTGCTGGTAGTCGTAGAATGATTGATTGGTAAAAGGTAGAGGGGGTGGTCATGATAAGAGGAATTCTTCGGGCTTTAGTTATATTGCTTGTGCCTGCACAAGGGAGGATGTT
>JADFJT010000098.1 GCA_022566015.1 Pseudomonadota bacterium
TATTTTTGGTACTGACCAGATTGGGCGCGATATGCTGTCACGCCTGATGTATGGCGCACGCAATACCATGGCCCTGGCAATGGTTTCGACCACGGTTTCGTTTACCGGGGGTGCCGTGCTCGGGTTTATCGCCGCCACCAGGGGTGGCCTGGTGGATCAGGTCTTGAGCCGGTTGGTAGACGTGGTGATTTCGATTCCCACGTTGATCGCTTCGCTGATTGTACTGTCTGCGGTGGGAACCTCCACACTGACGCTGGTATTGGTGATAGGCATTATTTACGCGATGCCGGTTTTCCGTATCGCGCGTGCAGTGGCCATGGACATCGAAGTGATGGACTATGTGGAAGCCGCCCGACTTCGGGGTGAAGGCCTGTGGTGGATTATGAGCAGGGAAATCCTGCCCAATGCGCTGACTCCGCTGGCAGCCGAATTTGGCCTGCGCTTCTGCTTTGTATTCCTGCTGATCGCCAGCCTGAGCTTCCTCGGCCTTGGCCTGCAACCACCACTGGCCGACTGGGGTGCGATGGTGCGTGGCAACGCCGGCGGCATCGCCTGGGGGTTTATGCACCCGCTGTTACCGGCAGCCTGTATCGCCGCTTTAACCATCGGTATCAACCTGTTGATCGATCGCTGGGTATACAAGGCCAGCGGATTACGCGATGACCAATAAGAGCAGCTAAAAATGCACTTTTCCCGCCATCGAGTCGTCACCTGTTTTTGCTCCTGCAAAATTTGCCTACCGTACATCCTGTACATAAGCTCCGTGGATACAGGCTCTGGCGCCAAAATGACTAACTTAGCCGCACTTATAAAAGGGAACTTTGAAAATGAGTGAAAAAATACTCGTTATAAAAGACCTGTTGATCGAAGCGGACATCGATGGTAAGTGGAGGCCTATAGTCAAAGGTCTGTCGATGACACTGGAGCCTGGAGAAATTGTCGGATTGATTGGTGAGTCCGGTGCAGGCAAATCGACCTTTGGTCTGGCCGCGTTAGGGTACGCCAAGCCGGGCTGCCGTATCGTATCGGGTTCGATCCTGCTCGATGGGGAAGAACTGGTCGGCAAGTCCGACGCCGAGCTGCGAGGTATTCGTGGCAATAAAGTCGCTTACGTGGCGCAAAGTGCGGCGGCTTCGTTTAATCCGGCGCACACTCTGGAAGAACAGTTTGCCGAATCGCCGGTACAGCACGGTAAAATGAAAATGGCGGAAGCGCTCCAACGCAGCGTTGAACTGTTTCGCCAGCTCGAATTACCCGACCCCGAACACATTGGTAAGCGTTACCCGCATCAGGTATCGGGTGGGCAGTTGCAACGGGCCATGACCGCGATGGCATTGGGCTCCGATCCGGACATCATAATATTTGACGAACCCACTACCGCGTTGGATGTCACTACGCAGATAGAAGTACTGGGTGCAATCAAGGAAGCAGTAAAGTCGCGTAATGTCGCTGCCATTTACATTAGCCACGATCTGGCGGTAGTCGCGCAAATGGCAGATCGTATCATGGTATTGCGTTACGGCGATTTGATCGAGGAGGGTAATGCGAGGGAGATGCTGGCAAACCCGAAAGAGGTGTACACGCGACAATTGCTCAGTGTACGTGCGCAGCGCGGCGGCAGATATGACCACGGTAAGGAAGAGATTCAACTGAAGGTGGAAAACGTGACCGCGCGCTATCCTGGAACCCAAATCGACGTACTCAAGAATATCAACGTCGAGATAGTTAAGGGTAAGACGGTTGCCGTCGTGGGTGAATCCGGTAGCGGTAAAAGTACCCTAGCCCGGGTAATCACCGGTTTATTGCCACCCAGCCAGGGATCGGTGAAATTCCATGATCGCTTATTAACACCCGATCTTAAATCGCGGCCAAAGGAAGACCTGCAAAGGATTCAAATGATTTACCAGATGGCGGACGTGGCGATGAACCCGCGCCATAAAATCAAGGATATTATCGGACGCCCGGTTGAATTTTATCTCGGAATCAAGGGCAAACAACGCGAACAGCGCGTAATGGAACTGCTGCACCAGATAGAAATCCCCGAGGAATACGCCGAGCGCTACCCGGCGCAATTGTCGGGTGGCGAAAAACAGCGAATCTGTATAGCCCGTGCGCTGGCTGCTGAACCCGAACTCATTATTTGCGATGAAGTGACCTCGGCGCTCGATCAGCTGGTCGCCGAAGGCATTCTCGATTTATTGCTCAATCTGCAAAAAGAACTCAATGTTTCGTACCTGTTTATCACACACGATATCGCTACTGTAAAGGCGATAGCCGACGAAATCGTGGTGATGTATCAGGGCGAGGTAGTCGAGCAGGGCACTAAAACGGAAATTCTGGAGCCACCCTACGAACCCTACACCGAGCTACTGCTGTCGTCAGTACCGGAAATGGATCCCGACTGGCTAGACGATCTGGTCGAACGACGCAAGCGCGGCGAAGCGCCAACGGCCGAGAGTATTGGTAAATAAGCCATCTATCGAGAGTCCGTAGCGCCGAAATTATTCGGCCATAGCAGCTCGGTCGAATGAATTCGACCCTACAATTTTAAATATCTTTCGATAGCTGAACATACGGAAAATAGATTTTCATCGTCGCCATTCATGGCAGACACCATCAATCCCACCGGCGCCTCGCCTTCTTTATGGCAGGGCAGGCTGATCGAACATCCATCGAAGTAATTAGCGGTCACGGTATTTCGTAAACACCGAAGATTGACCTTTCGTGCATTGTCAGGGTCGTCGGTTTCAGCGATCGCGGGTGGAATACAGGGAGTCGTCGGGTATAACAGGGCATCCACCCCGAGTCGCCTGAACTGCTGGTTAAAAAGCTCGATAAGCTGTGATTTAGCGTGGTATCTATCCTGTTGCTCTTCATCGCTTATTTCAGCGCCGCTGAGGGTGCGAATCCGCACGAAGGGGTCGAACTCGTCGCCGTATTTTTCGAGCAATTCCCTCTGGTATTGCCAGGCTTCATACATGACGATGGGTTTGTTGTAAAAAAGCTCGATTGACTGATTGATTGATGACATTTTAACGGTTTTGATCGAGGCACCTGCTTCGCGTAGCCTGAGCAAGGACGAGTCAAATGCTGACTGAACCTCGCTATCGAGATCGTCTAATACGAGCGAATCTGGTACTGCGAGTTTGAGCGAGCCCGCATCGCGCATAAATAATTCTGGCAAGGGGTCCTGTGGCGATAGCTTCCTGCACATTATCTGGTCCAGCAGGTAACAGCTATCTATATCATTGGCCAAAGGCCCTGGCGCATCCGAAGTAGGTGACAGGGGGTACATACCATTCAACGAAAATCGACCGTAACTCGGTTTAACCCCAACGATTCCGTTGAACGAGGCAGGAACCCGGCACGAGCCTGCCGTATCGGACCCCATAGTCGCAACCACGATACCCTCGGCGACGCTGACCGCGCTGCCCGATGAAGAGCCTCCGGGTAGACGCCCGGTTTCCCGGTCCCAGATCGAGCGTGGAGTGCCGTAATGCGGATTGACTCCAATGCCGGAAAAGGCAAATTCACTCATGTTGGTTCTGCCCAGAAATAACAAACCTGTATCGCGCAATGGTGCTATCACGTCGGCGTCTTTTGCTTCAGGCACGGCTGTGTTCTTAAGTGCAATCGAGCCCGCAAGCGTACGTTGGTGCCGAACATTGTATAGGTCTTTCAGTGTTATCGGGATGCCCGCCAGGGGCGGTACTAATTCTTTTTTATTTCGTGCGCGGTCGATCGTTTTGGCCAGGGATTCGAGTCCTTCGTTTAGCTCAACAAAAACCGATTCTGACTTTTTAGCACGGGTCAGGGCACGATTAACCAACTCGAATGAACTTATTTCACCGCTAATAAGTGCCCTGGAAAGTGCTCGTAAAGTGTTCATGTTATCCTCAGAAATGTAAAAACAGCATACACGTGGTGGATGAAAAACGATATTTCTATCACTCTGCATACAAGCCTGGCTATTACTGTTAGCATGATCGCCGTGTGTAACTATATGCGTTTTTAGCAAATGCAATATCGACGGGCAGGCATAATGATATTGGCGGGAGGCAGGGCATGAAAATTCATGGCAGTTGTCATTGCGGAGATATCACTTTCGAAGCCGAAGTCGATCCTGAGCAGGTAGTGGTGTGCCATTGTACAGATTGTCAGACCTTGTCGGGGTCCGCTTACCGCACCGTCGCCCCGGCGCTTGTGGGTAGTTATAAGCTGCTTAGCGGGTCTCCGAAATCCTACATCAAAACTGCCCAGGATGGTACTAAGCGGGCGCAGGTCTTTTGCCCTGAATGCGGAACACCAATCTACTCTGGGCCGGCTGGAGAAGAGTCGACGATGGTTGGTATTCGTGTAGGTACGTTGCGTGAACGCGATCAACTGCCTCCACGAAAGCAGGTCTGGTGCGGTTCGGCTCAGGACTGGGTGCAGGATTTAAGCTCGATCACGAAAATAGTATCGCATTAGCTAGCTGCCTGACGATGGGTGTAACAGGCCTTTCACCTGTCCAAAATTCGAGTCAGTAATCTTTCATGCAGTCGGTCTCTAAACGACATTATATTGCCGGTGCGCTATGGATGGTGCTCGCCGGATTGCTGTTTGTCGCGGTCGCAGTAATAGTACGCCACCTCGGTTCCGACCTGCCCGCAGTGGAAGCGGCTTTTATTCGATACGTGTTTGGGTTGCTGATACTGATTCCAGTATTACTGCGTATGAATTGGCGGCGGGTGATGAATGAAAATTTGCGACTCTACGCTTATCGCGGATTCGCACATGGTATCGCAGTGATGTTGTGGTTTTTTGCGATGGCGCGTATACCGATAGCCGAAGTGACAGCGATTGGCTATACCACACCGATATTTACCACGCTGGGTGCGATATTGATTTTCCGGGAACGGGTTCGTTTTCGACGTGTGATCGCGATTATCATTGGATTTGTGGGCATGCTCATCCTCCTCCGCCCAGGCTTGATTACGATAGATAATGGCTCGATGGCGCAATTGAAGCCGCCCCCTGCTTTGCCATTTCATTCCTGTTGACCAAGAAGCTTACCCAAACCGAAAATTCGGGCGATATTCTGGTGATGCTGTCGATATTTTGTACGCTCACGCTATTACCGGGTGCATTGCTGATGTGGCGTACCCCGACACTGATCGAGTTATTCTGGTTGCTGATCGTGGCTGTGGTTGCGACCTTTGGTCATTATGCGTTGACACGATCGATCGCCGTCGCACCACTGACCGTGACCCAGCCGTTTTCGTTTTTACAACTGGTGTGGGCGATTATTTTTGGATATCTGTTGTTTGGCGAAATTCCTGATTTATGGGTTTTCATTGGGGGCGCGATTATCGTTGGTGCCATCAGTTATATGACGCACCGCGAAGCAGTGGCCGCGCGACAGGAAAAACTGCTTTCAGGATCTTCGATGCCGGAGTAGCTTCAATTTTTATCGTTACAGCTCAAACAGCACATCCGAACGGATAATATATTTACTGCCCGAGACCACCTCTTCAGAACTGTGCAGGCAGTGCAGCGGGTGCGTGCCGTGCGGGAAGCATAGGGCGCCGCCAACCGGAGTCGAAACTTTAACCACACTAGCTTCGGCAGGAGTCAAAGAGGGGCGAGAGGATTTGCCCCGCTCGACAAAGAACTGGGTTCTGCCGCCCTGGTAACCATCGCTCAAAAATAGTAGGAAACTTAATTGGCTCCAGCGATCTGTGTAGGCATTGGTCACCAGCTGTTGGTCGATTACGCGGCTGCCGGGCCAGGCACCGTCGGTGTGGGGTTTGAAGTAATCGCCCTGCTGGTATCGATAAAAACGGAACCGAGCATTGAGCCCGAGCGGTTTTTTACCGCAGAAGATACCTCCATCGTCGAATATAAAATCCTCGCAGCGCGACCAGATGATCCCATCTGTCAGCTTATCCACCACCCAGGTGATGTTGTGGTTGTGCCGTACCGAGCGTGGTAACGATACCGCGGCATCTTTCAGATAGCCGAGTGACTCGCTTAGTGCTATCAGTCGCTCGCATTCCTTCGGGGATATCACGTTGAGTAACTGAAAAGCGCCCGGCACTTCTTCGACCTCTATACGCTCAATGCATCCCTGGTAGTTGAGATCGAGTTTTGCCGGATTATCGGTTGCGCTGGCCCAGGTGGGCAGGGCCGGATGCTCGGCACCCGGTTCTCTGGCAACGATATAGAAGTCTTGTTCTATATCGGTCTGGACTAACTCGACCATCGACCTATTTCGACCAACGTGGTATGCGCGCTGCAGCCCTGACCAAGCCGAGAAGTTCCCAGATCGCGCGTGAGTATATTGGGGTTACCCTGGGTATCGGTACCATCGGCATCGGTATCCAGCCAGGCACCGGTAGACAAGGCAACGACTCCTGGGCGAATTTCGTCGTTGACCCGAGCCCGAGCCTGACAGGTTCCGCGTGCGTTAAATACCCGAACCAGGTCGCCCTCTTTTATATCTCTACGCTGTGCATCGGCGCTATTCATTAAAATTGGCATCGGTCGAGCACCGGGTAAATCCGCTATCGCGCATTCCATCTGGCTGTGCAGCTTGTCACCCGGTTGCGGCGAGACCAGGTGCAGCGGGAACTGCTTTGCCAGGCTGGCACCTAACCATTCGTCGGGTGCGAGCCAGACAGGGTGGCCGGGACAATCGTCATAACCAAAGCTATCGATTGTTTCCGAGAATATTTCGATGCGTCCCGATGGAGTCCCCAGCGGTGCGGCGTCTGGATTCTCTCGAAATGCAGTAAATGGCACTTCGGCAAATTGACTACCCCGAATCGGCAGATCAACCCAATTTCGTTCGCACAGTTCGTCAAATGAGGGTACGTCGATTCCCTCGGCGGATGCCTCCTGTCTGAACTCTTCATACATATGGTGCAGCCAGCCTTTGGCATCGCGTCCCTCGGTAAATGCATCGCCTACGCCCATTCGATTCGCCAGTTCGGAGAAAATATCGTAATCATCGCGAGCATCTCCGACTGGCGGGATCAGTTGCGGCATGTGAAACAGGTAAGAGTCGCCCTGTGCGCGTCCAATATCTTCGCGCTCGTAGGATGTGGTTGCCGGGAACACAATATCTGCACGTTTGGCTGTGGCGGTCCACCAGGGCTCGTGCACTATGATGGTTTCGGGTTTTTTCCAGGCCTGGTCCAGACGGTTCAAATCTTGATGGTGATGGAACGGATTGCCGCCGCACCAGTAAATCAGCCGAATATCCGGATAGTGGCGCTTCTGCCCATTAAATTCGTAAGTGGAACCCGGGTTTAACAACATATCGGCAATACGAGCGACCGGAATAAAATTAGAAACTGGGTTCTGGCCCTGGGGGAAGGTAAGACCTTTCAGACGTTTCGCGGCGACACCAACACCGCCAATAGCCCCGTAGCCATAGCCGATTCCACCGCCCGCGAGGCCGATCTGGCCAAGCATGGCTGCCAGGGTTGCCGCCATCCAGTAAGGTTGTTCGCCATGTTGGGCACGTTGCAGTGACCAGGCGACGGTAATCAGTGTTCTAGTCGTCGCCATCGTTTGCGCAAGATTACGAATCACTTCGGCATCGATGCCACATATTTTTGCGGCCCATTCCGGCGTCTTTGGCTGTCCATCGGTTTCCCCGGTTAAATAGGCGCGAAATCGATCGTATCCAGTCGTGCATCGGTTGAGAAAATCACGGTCGGCCAAATTCTCGGTTTCGAGTACATGTGCCATACCCATCATCATAGCGGTGTCGGTACCCGGAATAATAGCAAGCCATTCGGCATTGCCTGGAGTATCGGTGCTTTGCGGGCTAATGTTGATCCGGCGCATACCGCTTTTTTCGAACGCCTTAAACCACGTTTCGGTTTCATGATGCGTGACCCCACCCATACTGACCTGTGAATTCTTAGGATTGATACCGCCGAACATCACCAGTGTCTGTGTGTGCTGGGCAATGATCGGCCAGGCGTTTTGAGAGCCCCACAAGAATTTGAGAAAATTCGATCCCAGTACATGCGGAATAATCGCCTGCGCGGTTGCGGTGCTATAACTGGCGAAAGAAAAGACGTAGCCACCTATCGTATTCAGAAACCGGTGAAGCTGGCCCAGGGCATGATGAAATCGACCCGCGCTAGCCCATCCATAAGAGCCGCCATAGATCGATTCATTGCCATGAGTCTGGCGCACACGCTCGAGTTCAGCAGCGGCTATGTCGAGCGCTTCATCCCAGGGAAGCTCGACATATGGGTCGGATCCGCGGCGCTCGCGCGCCCGGTCGCCTCCGTCAAGCCAGCCACGACGAATCGAAGGGCGGGTAATACGTGTCCTGTGGTGCACGGCCGCGGGCAGATTTTCTGGAATTCGGGATGGATTCGGATCGGCTTCGAACGGCTTAACATCCGTAATGCGGCCATCCGCAGTGATCACCCGAAATGCACCCCAATGGCTGGTTGTGACTTTTTCAGTTTTCATATTTGCAGTCGGGCAGGGTAGGTAACAGGGGCTCGGTTGATTGAATGTCGTACATAATTAAATAGACTCTGTCATTCCGAAAAGCCCGCAGAGCTTATCCGGAATATTGTTCTGATTGTATCATTACTCCAGAGTGTAATAAGGCTGGAGATCAGTATAAATTGCCTGGTTTTATAGCTGCCTGAGCCTAAGCATTAATTGTTGATCTAATACCAGTTCGACTGGATAAGGCTCGGGGTCTGGTGAGCGGTCTGATATATAGGTCAAAGCTTTTCGCCAGATACCATCGTACTGCGCCCAGAATAGTGCGCTGGCTTCGGGAAAGCGCCAACCTTCACCTATGACCAGTGCATATAGACGTACAGCGTCGCTGCTCAGCCATTGTGATTGAATCAGGCGATCGAGCGCTTGTGCGTTGGCCTTCAAAGGTAGCGAGGGCTTGTTTGATTCTATCCAGTGTTCGATCACGGCGAGCATCAGCGCGGTCTTGTCCTGGAAATGATTATAAACCGTGGGCTTAGATACCGCGCTTTGCCTGACTACTCTATCGATCGAAGTGCCCTTGAAACCATTGTGCAAAAAAAGTGGCAGGGCGATTCGTAAAATGTGCAGCTTTTTGGGCTTTTGTGCCATCGGTATCTGGATTTCTGCTCGGTAATTTATTAACTATACTAAACCGTTTAGTAAATGTCATTTAAAATCACACTAAGAGCGCGGAAATTCTAATGATTGACAGTAAAACAGGCTTGTTGATTTAACGGAATTAAACCAGTTAATTTTGCCAATTGACGGGCACCCCTAATATAATAGACACCTTTAGCTGACAATATCTTGAGATAACCGAAGTGAACAATGCACAAAGAATATGGAGCAGTCTGGCTGCGAACCAGGTCGATAAAATTACTTACCTGCCCTGCAATAAGCTGAATGCTTTGATGCAGCTTGCCCCCGACAATATCGATGTGTGGAATATTACTAAAGAGTCGATTGGCCTGGGGCTTTGCTTCGGACGCAGCCTGGCTGGAAAGCGTTCGGCCATGATGATCCAGAATACCGGACTCGGAAACCTGGTAACCGATTTATATACGATGCAAAAGCTATATCAGGTGGCCTTACCTATTTTTGTTTCCTGGCGTGGCTACTACCAGGAACCGATCGAGGCCCAGATAATATTCGGCGGCAAGGTAGAGGAGCTGCTCAAGGCTATCGATGTCGAGTATCGCATTCTAAAATCCAAATTAGACCTGCAGGATATAGAGGACGACATCGCCGACTGTTTTGAAGCGAACAAGGTAAAGGTATATTTGATGTCACCCGAACTGTGGGAAACCAATAGCGCTGATTACCATGTTTTTGGCGAGCCGAAAATTAACGCGATATCGGTCGAGGCCGAGGCCTACTCGGGCACGCCGACAAAAACCCGGTTCGACGCGATCGGGGAAATAATGGATTCAATTGGGAAAGACGATATTGTAATTTCACAGATCGGCTTTCCATCAAAAGAGGTATACAACACCAGTGATCGGGATTTAAATTTTTATATGCTTGGGGCCCTCGGTTCAGCCACCGAAGTCGGCATTGGAATTGCGCAAGAAATCAAACACCGACATGTCTACGTCGTCGATGGCGACGGCTCCTTTTTCTTTAACCCCAATCAACTGGCCGATATCGCGACGTTTAATCCGAATAATCTGACCGTTATCTGCCTGGATAATGGCAGTTGGGGTTCCACCGGTAATCAACCGACGCTCAGCTCCCGTGGGATGAATTTAAGTGCGATGGTCCGTTCGGTAGGCGTTTCGAGTTCGGTCATGACCGACGATAGCGAACAGTTTGTCGACGCCCTGAAAAACAAGACGCGTTTTGTGCACTATATGATCAAGGCAGGCAACGATAAGACAGGCGGCGAAATACCGCTTAAGGCCCTGGAGATAAAGCAGCGTTTTATGGGTGCTGTTTGAGAACAGAAAAAATTGGCCATACCGTCGTTCCGGAAAGCCCGAAGGGCTTACCGAAGCGTCGGACCGCCGGAATCTATCGAACAGTATTCGATGGGTTTCTGGATTAGGATTTGAATAGATTCCGGCTCGTGGACCGGAAAGACGAGTTAGAAGGTCAACTGACGGGCTTAAGTAGGGAAGCCATTGAGGTATAAACTTAAAGAATGCTATTTGATGGGTCAGCAACGTCGTATAGATGATGTTGAAAACCGACAAATAGCTCACGAATGGCTGTTGCCGAGCCAAATTCCCTGGCCGCATCGCTAATCGTATTGTATTTGAGTTCGATCAGGCTCGTCATTATTTCTAGCGCCAGTTCGTGCACCCCATCGGCGATATAACGGCTGAGAATGAAATCGATAAATTCCTGTTGCTTATAGTCGCCAAATTCAAGACTTATCCCTGGCTTCGCGCTTTTAGCGCGTTCGTTTCGGGTCAAAGTTTCAGCGGCATAAGCAACATAAGCTAGTACGTCGTAGACATCACTGTCCCGCGCATCGATCAGGTCTTTCATGCTCTCCAGTTTCTCTGAGTCGTAACCCACCTCGGCCAAATCCAGAAGTAGCTTTTCGCGTGTGGTCGGATCGCTCCAGATGGCGCGCAACTGATCCTCGTTTTCAAAAAACTGTGGCAGGTCATCGAACATGCGTTCGACAAATTCGCGTGCAGTAATTGGCTTGCCATCCGGGC
>JADFJT010000013.1 GCA_022566015.1 Pseudomonadota bacterium
AGCCACGTATGGTTTTAAATCACCGTCGGCAATCTTTTGATTCAAATAAGTATAACGATCCCGAAAACCGATACCGAGTAACGGGTGATCACGCCCCGCCATCAGGGCACCACGCCAAAGTTCAAGCCGTAAACTGATCGATGTCACAGTATCGGCACTTTCTAAGTAGTCGGTAGTTTGCTTTGCGGCTAGACCTATTCGATCTAAAATCGGTCCATTGCTGATGAGCAAACCAATCAGAATTAGCAATATAGCTGGTTTCCAAAGTTCTCGACGACTGGATAACACTTGAGTCAACGCACCACGTCGCCATCTCCACCAAATTAGATAGAACGCCATTGGCACGATTGCGATAAACGTACCCCGCGAACCTGAAATATTGACACAGTATAACGCTGCTAGCAGGCCCACTACGTATAGTGGCGCTAATCTGTCCCGGTAGACCAGGCTAGCCACCAGTAACACGGCAAAAGATGACATTGCTATTTCACTAAAAAGCAACGGGTTATAGTGAATCCCCGGGCGACCTTCTCGCAGATAATAATATTGCCAGGTAACTACCAGTGCCGCCGCCAGCATACCGACAGCCAGTCCGACACTAATAAATCGTATGCGTAACCCTGAGTACATTACCGCCAATATCAGAGGTAGCATCATTAACATTCTTAGCGGATTTTCCAGGGAAATTAATCCATCTCGCCCCAGAAAAATGTTGGGTAGCGCTAGCAACAAATTGGCTACCAGCACCCAGGCAAGGACTCGCAGTTCCTTGTCCAGTTGAAGACGACAGGCATATGAGATGACAATTGCAATAACCACGAGGAACAGAGCCAGTAGAGCGTATACAGCCCGATTCAACACCAAAAAGGTGGTGAAAAATAAGAATGACAGCCAGCCGAAATATGGCCACAGACGTTCAGCTAAAGAGTCTTTCAAAAAAGTAGAATTCGATTTATTCATTGGTAATCTATAATCGGCTTTATATAATCTGCCGCATCACGTTATACCTGAAAGAAATTCAGCTGAACAGGGATGTAAAGAAATTCGATGTATGATGCACATCGATAGGTTCAAAAACAGGTATACAGTTCACATTGCCTGCTATGGTTAACCAGCTTCAACCCATCTTCCGATACCTGATCGACGGTGGCATCGCTTATTTCCGCTGCGCGGATGCCTGCATCGTCGGAGACCATCTTATGATATTGCGGGGTATAGCCGGTCCATAAGCCTGCGTCCCGATTAGGCCGCTGTTCCCACAGCACCGGATATGTCTTTCCCAAATGTTTAATTAGTTCCTTTGCTTTTAATTGCGCGGCCAATTGATGCATCTGTCGGCTACGATTCTTTTTAATCGATTTGTCGATTTGTCCGGGTAACCCTGCCGCCTTGGTGCCTTCGCGTGGCGAATAGGTAAATATATGCATATGGCCAAAGCCGGTACGTTCGACATAGTCCAGCGTCTGTTGCCATTCCTGCTCGGTTTCTCCTGGAAAGCCGACAATAATATCGGTTGTTATATTAAACAGGGGTATCTCACTACGCGCTTTTTCGACGACCCGGGAAAATTCTGCAGTCTTGCATCGCCTCGCCATTCGTCTTAATACACTGTCGCATCCACTTTGAATCGGCAAATGTATATGTGGCATCAGGCGCGCGTCGTGAAACAGGCGAAAGAAATTATCGGGTAAATCCCAGGGTTCTACCGAGGCTAAGCGAATCCTGGGCATTTCAGTGCGCGCTAGAATTTCGCTTAACAACACATAAAGACTGGAACCCGTATCGCTGCCATATCCACCAACATGGACGCCGGTAATCACTACTTCCTGTATGCCCTGTCGATGCAACTCCTTAATTTCTATTATTATTTCATCGATGCTACGGCTACGCTCAGCACCTCGGGCTATGGTCACAATGCAATAAGTACAACGATATCGACAGCCATCCTGTACCTTGATAAACGCACGATGCCTGCCGCGTAAAAATAACGCACCTTCGACATCCAGCGCACTGGCTGGGGCAGACAGGTCGAAATAATCTACTGTTTTCTCGACCAGATCGTCCTTATCCTGATTACTGACTACCATGTCGACCCCGAGGTAATTTTTTACCCGGTCCTGGTTTAAACTGGCATGACACCCAGTAACTACCATTTTGGCCTGTGGATTACTCCGATGCAGTCGACCAATTTGTTGCCTCGATTTTCGATCAGCTTCGGCAGTCACCGCACACGAATTGAATACGATGATGTCCGCTTCTGTACTATCCGTCGTTACCTGATGCCCCAGTTTCAAAAACTGATTCACCCATGTTTCTAACTCGGCTTCGTTCAGTCGACAGCCAAGCGCCTGAAAATTAATATTCAATCTAGTTTCTGCGATAAAAAGTCAGCGGATGATAGCAACATCGAGGAATTCGGTATATGCCGAAGATGCAGGTTGGAAGTGAACGCCCAGGCAATAATCAGATGGAAGCTCCTGCCCACCTACTACTCGATCTGTTTACGCTTTTCCCGAGCTCTGGATTCGGTGGTTAAGTCGGTATCGGTAGAACTTAAAATCTGGTCATACAACTGTACTGCCCGCTCCCGATTACCCTTCAGTTGATGATACTCTGCTTCCGACATCATGCTTAAAATTGCCTGCCCGAGTCGCCTGTAAATCTCTGTTAACTCGTAAAATACTGCCTGTTCCTGCGGATAATTTATTTCGAGGGAACGTGCAATTTTCAATGCGTCGGCGTACCGCCCACTGGTTCTCAATAATCGAACCAGGCGCAGTGACAATACATAATCGCCTGGATATATGTCCAGCATTTGGCGGACTATTTTTTCTGCGTCCCTAGGTAGATTCATAGCTTCCAGATTTTCGGCGAGGGTGTAGCCATACCAGATATTGCCGCCATCCCGCTGGTGTAATTTAACTAGCATTTGATTTGCCCGGTCATGCTGACCCAGCTTAATTAAAGCAAGGGCCTTGCGAAACTGACTTCCACTCACCTCGATGTGATCCGAACTAATATACTCCAGATAATCCCTAAACATCGGGTAGTAAATATCGCCCTGTAGCGGTTGTGTTCCCTGTCTTATCCTGGCCACTGCTTCAGAGATTCGATTGACGTGAACGGGGTGAGTTCGCAAATACTCGATACTCTGAAATTCAGAATTCCCGGCCAACTTATCCATAATTTTAAAAAACTCAACCATGCCGTTGGCATCAAAACCGGCATCCTGTAGTAATTCGATTCCGAGCCGATCCGCTTCATACTCATTTTCGCGCGTGAAATTAATCACCGACTGCTGACTCCCCGCTACACCGCCGTATACCAGCGCAGAACCCATGTCAGAATTAGCTCCGGCAATTAAAATACCCGCCAACAATGACAATAATGCTGTGCTACTGAGATTGCTCGCCTTCTCCATAAGCCTCACGCTGTGCATTAACCGTACGTGTGCGATTTCATGCGCCAGCACAGACGCCAGTTGATGCCGATTATTTGCCTGATTTATTAAGCCTATATTGACACCGATATAGCCCCCAGGGACAGCAAATGCGTTAATCCCCAGATTTTTCACAATAAAAAAACGGTAATCCCTGACCCGACGATCCATACCGGATAATAATATCGAACCTAATTCATTAATATACTGATCCAGCAACAGGTCAGTTTCCACAACACCTTGCGCGAGCAACTGTCGATAAAATTCTTCCCCCAGTTTTCTTTCCCATTCGATATTGATTACTGCATTTTCGCCCAGTTGCGGGAGTTCCTGGCCGACGGATACCGACGGTAGATAAGCCAACGATAAAATTAACCAAAATAATACGATGCCAGCTACAGTATCGCGTGGCTTTTTTAGCACGGCCCTACACCTCATGTAATTAACCTTTTTGATTGAAAATAATATAATATTAGACCATACTAATATTTGAAATATCTGGGAGATCCAGGATTTATTAATCACGACCTGTATATTTTGTAGATGTCCCGAATAAAAGAAATCAATGCTGCAGACCTCGATCGATTAATTCAAACTAACGACCATTTTGAATTAGTGGATATTCGCACCCCTGCAGAAATATCACGCGGTGTAATCCCTAATTCTAAAACCCTGCCGATGCACCTAATTCCGCTGAATTTGAATTACTTTTCTATATCGAGCAAACAAATTGTACTTTATTGTCGTACAGGTAGCCGCTCGGCTCAAGCTTGCCGATTTCTCAACCAACAGGGGATCCACAATGTGATCAGCCTGCGCGGTGGAATGATCAAATGGACGAATGGGGGTTTACCGATAGATCCAGAACCAGTGGGTGCTATCGAATAATTGTAAAAACAGTATATAAATGGGTAATTTGAATTATAATACTACTCGCTTGCCTTTTAAAAATGAGTGGCATACAGAATTAGACCATTCTCCCTGTGGCTTCCAATCGGAGCCAAATACTTAGAGGATTTAATGATGGCAGAATATGATTGTGAACTGGACGCCTCCGGGCTCAACTGCCCTCTGCCAATTCTTCGCGCCAAGAAGATACTAAGCGACATGCAGCCAGGCCAGACCCTTCGAATCATTGCCACCGACCCCGGGTCAGTTAAGGACTTCGAAGCATTCTCGAAGCAGACCGGCAACCAGTTATTATCTTCGGGTGAAGACGGCGGCAGATTTAGTTTTGTGATGAAAAAATCCTGATTGTAGGAATTTTGCGCAGCGGCTAAATCACCACGAGATAAAACTGCCCCGTATCGATACTGCGATCGGGCGCCCCCATTTATTTTATTTAGTGCAATTTATCACCAACCATAATAAAATTTCTGCCTCTGCAGTTGTTTAGCGGCATTATTAAGCCAATTTATTGAGGTTAGTTGTGGAATTATCAGGTTCTGAAATCATCATTCAATTTTTAAAGGACGAAGGTGTCAAGTACTTATTCGGATATCCAGGTGGTGCGGTGTTGCATATTTACGATGCATTGCAGAACCAGGATGACGTGATACATATATTGGTACGCCACGAACAAGGTGCCACGCATGCAGCCGATGGCTATGCCCGTGCAACTGGCAAACCAGGCGTTTGTCTGGTTACCTCCGGCCCGGGCGCGACCAATGCGGTGACCGGCATTGCAACCGCTTACATGGATTCGATACCACTGATTGTTATCACCGGGCAAGTTCCCAGTCATGCTATCGGGAGCGACGCATTTCAGGAAGTCGATGCAGTCGGCATCACGCGTCCCTGCGTCAAGCATAATTTTCTGGTAAAAGATATCAACAAGCTTGCAGAGACTATGAAAAAGGCTTTTTATGTTGCTACCACTGGCCGTCCTGGTCCGGTTGTAATCGATATACCCAAGGATATCACTGCACCACACATCAAAATTCCATACGTTTACCCAAAACAGATCAGTATGCGGTCATATAACCCGAATCTGAAAGGCCACCCTAAGCAAATTAAGCGCGCTGTCGAATTACTGTTAAGCGCCAAGCGTCCAATTATTTACAGCGGTGGCGGTGTCATTATTGATGAGGCTTCGGACCAACTGCGTCAATTTGTACGTAAACTCGGTTACCCGATCACGCAAACCCTGATGGGGCTCGGTGCATTTCCGGGCACCGACCCACAGTTTATCGGCATGCTCGGTATGCATGGAACCTACGAATCCAATATGGCAATGCACGAATGCGATGTATTAATCGCAATTGGCGCCAGATTCGATGATCGTATTACCGGGGTTACAAGCAAGTTTTGTCCTCATGCACAAGTCATTCATATCGATATTGACCCGGCTTCTATTTCGAAAACGATTAAGGCCGATATCCCGATAGTCGGCGGCGTAAAACAGGTATTAACGGAAATGATTAAAATCCTGGGCAATGCTCGCCAGTCACCTGACAAGGCGGCTCTCGATATCTGGTGGAAAAAAATAAAGTCCTGGCAGGACCAGAAAAGCTATGCGTATGAGCAGACAGATGGCGTGATTCAACCACAGGCCGTGATCGAGGAATTATACAAGGTAACCAAAGGTAACGCTTATATTACCTCTGACGTTGGACAGCACCAGATGTATGCTGCGCAGTTTTATCATTTCGACAAACCAAGGCGCTGGATCAATTCGGGCGGGCTCGGCACCATGGGCTTTGGTTTGCCCGCAGCGATGGGTGTTAAACTGGCATTCCCAAAAAAGGACGTGGCCTGCGTTACCGGCGAAGGTAGTATCCAGATGTGTATTCAGGAGCTATCCACCTGCCTGCAATACAACTTACCCATTAAGATTATCAATTTAAATAATCGCTACCTCGGTATGGTTCGACAGTGGCAGGAATTCTTTTACGAAAAACGCTATTCGCACGTCTACATGGATTCTCTGCCCGATTTTGTTAAATTAGCCGAAGCCTATGGCCATGTTGGCATCAAGGTCGAAGATCCGAAAGATTTGCATGACGCGATGAAAGAAGCCTTCGCGCTGAAAGATAGAACCGTTTTCCTCGACATCATCACCGACCAGGAAGCAAACGTATACCCAATGATATCGGCTGGTAAGGCGCACAATGAAATGGAGTTGTCTCCATTACAACAAGAAATTCAGGCATCGCTCAGGGCAAAAGGGGAAACGGTATAATGAGACACATCGTATCGTTGCTGGTCGAAAATGAGGCTGGCGCACTCTCTCGCATAGCCGGTTTATTTTCCGCACGCGGATATAATATCGAGTCTCTGACGGTTGCCACCACCGAAGATCGGACCCTCTCTCGGATGACCATCATTACTAATGGCTCTGAGCGGATCATCGAACAAATTACCAAGCAATTGAATAAACTGGTCGATGTCGTCAAGTTACAGGATTTCACCGAAGGCAACTTTATCGAGCGCGAGATGATGTTCGTCAAGGTGAAAGCTCAGGGCGATGGCCCGCGCGCAGAAGTAAAACGCCTGTCGGATATATTTCGCGCTCGTATCATCGACGTCACCGATACCACATTTTGTATCGAGCTCACTGGATCCGGCGAAAAACTGGATGCCTACATCAAAGCGATGCATGAAAATAATGTCATCGAAGTGGTACGCTCCGGCTCGATGGGCATATTAAGGGGTGAAAAGTCCCTAACGATATAAGAGCAGCTCTAAAAATGCACTTTTCCCGCGATAGCTGCGTCAATCCCGCGCTGGTACACCGGCCCGGTCGATCCTCATATATTGATGGTATTCGCCGGATCTGCGCCTGGTATTTCCTTGCTCTCGCGAAAAAATCACTGTTTTTCGAACTTCTCCTGGTCTGAAAGCAAACTAATTATTTAATCCGGCACATATGAGGGTGTTATGAATATTTATTACGATAAAGACTGCGACCTTTCCATTATTCAGGGCAAAAAAGTAGCGGTCGTAGGCTATGGTTCTCAGGGTCACGCACACGCCAATAATTTGAAAGACTCTGGTGTCGATATCTGTGTCGCCCTACGCAAAGGCTCAGCGTCAGCGGCCAAGGCTGAGGACGCCGGTCTGGTGGTCAAAAGTACGCCGGAGGCGGTTAGCGATGCTGACGTGGTAATGATCCTGACACCTGACGAATTCCAGCGTGATTTATATCAAAAAGACATTGAGCCCAATATCAAACAGGGGGCGGCGCTGGCATTTGCCCATGGTTTTGCAATTCATTTTAACCAGGTAATACCTCGCGCCGATCTGGATGTCATCATGATAGCGCCAAAAGCGCCAGGGCATACCGTACGCTCGGAATTTGTTAAAGGTGGTGGGATTCCGGATCTCATTGCTATTCAGCAGGACGCATCTGGAGTGGCTAAGGAACTCGCTTTGTCCTACGCGGCCGCAATCGGCGGTGGCCGAACCGCTATTATCGAAACTACTTTTCGGGATGAAACCGAGACAGATTTGTTCGGTGAACAAACCGTTCTTTGCGGTGGCCTGATCGAACTTATAAAGGCCGGGTTCGAAACATTGGTGGAAGCTGGCTATGCTCCTGAACTGGCTTACTTCGAGTGCTTGCACGAGGTAAAGCTAATTGTCGACCTGATCCATGAGGGAGGTATCGCTAACATGAACTATTCGATATCTAATAATGCCGAATTTGGCGAATATACGACGGGCCCGAAAATAATCAACGAGGAAAGCCGTTGGGCAATGAAAGAATGTCTGGAGAATATCCAGAATGGAAACTATGCCAAGGAATTCATCCTCGAAGGTCAGTCTAATTACCCAATAATGGAGGCCTGTCGACGAAGTAACGCGGCTCACGAAATCGAGAAAACTGGCGAGAAATTACGCGCGATGATGCCCTGGTTAAAGTCTAATGCACTGGTGGATAAATCTAAAAATTAATCAGACTACCCGGATTTCACCCGAATTCCGGGCCATTACTGATACTTTTAACTTGATGCTGAATAGTTACGAATTAGTTACCTCTGATCGCAAGGCCAGGTTGACCAGACCTTGCGATTATTTTTATCAATTCACAATGCAACAACCCTCATAATAAACCCTATGGACGATAGCAACCCGAAACCCAGCCGAAAAACCCTGAGAAGGGGTATTTTTCTGTTGCCCAATTTGTTTACCACGGGTGCGCTTTTCGCCGGGTTTTATGCCATCATCGCCTCCATGAATGGCCGCTATGAAACCGCGGCTATGGCTATATTTCTCGCTATGCTGTTAGACGGTCTCGATGGTCGAGTAGCACGATTGACCAATACCCAGTCTGCATTTGGCGCGGAATTTGACAGCCTGTCAGACATGGTTTCATTTGGTGTTGCACCAGCTTTGATCGTATATCAATGGTCTCTGGTCAATCTGGCAGAAATATCCACACTTTGGGGCAAACTAGGTTGGCTGGCCGCGTTTATCTATTCCACTTCAACCGCATTACGTCTGGCTCGTTTCAATACCCAGATCGGGGTCGCCGATAAACGCTACTTCCAGGGCCTCGCCTGCCCTGCCGCCGCCGCTGTAGTTATGGGCGCTATCTGGGTCTGCGAAATCTATGGAATCACCGGCAGGCAAGTTGTTTATCCATCCCTGGTGCTCACCTTGATCGCGGGAGGGTTGATGGTTTCCAGATTTTCCTACTACAGCTTCAAAGATATCGACATGCGTAAGAAAGTTCCATTCTTTGCGGTGTTGATAGTAATGCTGGTATTTGTATTTTTATCCATCGAACCATCGATAATACTTTTCTCATCCGCTGTACTGTACATGCTTTCGGGTCCCGTGATCTCCCTGTTTCGCTGGAACCGAAAGCGACAACGGCAGTCGGTATCTGTCGATCGAAACGAATCCGAATAAATTCAGCCTTACAGGTATCATCTGCCTAATCATATCGGGGGGTCGGGCTTCAATTTATTAGCCATTTTTTATCGAAGCTAAAATTTTTTACTTGGCAATCTCCCCATAGTTGGCTATATTCTAGTCATGCAAGACACCTGCGCACCATTCATACCCCCTGTCCTGGCCGACCGCCGGGCGCTCCTGCCTGCGTATGCATTGCTATCTCTGCTGCTCACTCTGCTGCCGTAAGGCAGATGAGAACTCCTGACGAGGGCAAACGTAAGTAACAAATCCATTTTTAAGCTAATTCAAAAGAGATAGTCATGAGTAAAGATAAATTGATCATATTCGACACCACCCTGCGCGATGGTGAACAAAGTCCAGGTGCGTCGATGACAAAGGACGAGAAAGTACGAATCGCCAGGGCACTGGAAATAATGAAGGTCGATATTATCGAGGCCGGGTTTCCAATCGCCAGCAACGGTGATTTCGAAGCAGTAAAAGCCATCGCTGAAATAATCAAAGACAGTACTATATGCGGGCTCGCACGCGCCAAGAGGGGTGATATCGAACGCGTCGGGGAAGCGATCAAACCGGCTAACTCGGGCCGAATCCATACTTTTTTGGCGACATCCCCGATCCATATGGAGCGAAAATTGCGTATGTCTCCCGACGAAGTCGTCGATGCTGCCGTAAAAGCTGTTCGCCTGGCGCGTAAGTACACCGATAATGTCGAATTTTCACCCGAAGATGCCGGTCGTTCAGAACCTGACTTCCTGTGTCGCATAATCGAAGCGGTGATCAAGGAGGGAGCCACAACGATCAATATTCCGGATACCGTTGGATACAATATCCCCCACCAGTTCGGCGCTTTGATCAAGGAATTAATGGAGCGTATTCCCAATTCGGACAAGGCCGTTTTTTCAGTCCACTGTCACAACGACCTTGGCCTCGCAGTCGCCAATTCACTTTCTGCAGTATTGCAGGGCGCACGCCAGGTCGAATGTACTATCAATGGCCTGGGCGAACGCGCAGGCAACGCGTCGCTGGAGGAAGTCGTGATGGCGGTGCGTACTCGTCAGGATGTGTTTTCCTGCGAAACCCATATCGATACTACACAAATAATGATCTGCTCCAAATTAGTCGCTGGCATCACCGGGTTTAATGTGCAACCAAACAAGGCTATCGTCGGTGCGAACGCTTTTGCACACGAAGCCGGAATCCATCAGGATGGCGTACTCAAATCACGCGAGACTTACGAAATCATGCGTGCGCAGGACGTCGGATGGTCTTCCAACAAGCTGGTACTCGGTAAGCATTCCGGCCGCAACGCGTTCAGGGTTCGTATGGCAGAATTAAATATTGAATTTTCATCAGAAGAGGAACTCAACGAAGTATTCGCGCGCTTTAAAACCCTGGCCGATAAGAAGCACGACATCTTTGACGAGGACTTGCAGGCGTTGGTGACCGAAACTGCACTTGAAACTGAAAACGAAACGATTAAGCTGGTGAGCCTGCACGTTTGCTGTGAAACCGGCGAAACGCCGAACGCGACCATGGTATTGAATATTAATGGTGAAGAGAAAAAAGCACAGTCTTCGGGTGATGGCCCCGTCGACGCCTGTTTCAAGGCGATCGAGATGCTCACCAAAACCGGCGTCAATTTGCAGTTGTATTCGGTCAATGCAATCACCACTGGCACCGATTCGCTGGGCGAAGTGACGGTACGGGTTGAAAAAGACGGTCGGGTGATCAATGGTCAGGGTGCCGATACTGACATAGTAATCGCCTCGGCAAAATCTTACATCAATGCACTCAATAAGGTCATGAGCAATTCGGGCAAAACGCACCCGCAGCTGGGCGATGTCTAATATAAGAGTGTCCTACAGGTGTTAACTGCCAGACAACAGCACTGTTTAAATGGCATCGGAATTCGTCGATGGGTAGTACGAGCCTCTGCTCCGACTGGAGCAGAGGATATTCCTGTTCCGGTAATACAGGATTCACCATCACCGGTTGTAAGCCCAACAACAACACCAAAGGAAGCATCGATTTCGACGGCGTCGGTGGTAACCCGCGCTGAAATATGCCTCGACAGCTGGGAAGATATCACACGCTCGATCCATCAATGTGAATCATGCGCTCTAGCCAAAAATTGCACCCAAAAGGTTCCCGGTGTCGGCAATCAGCAAGCGGATTTAATGATAATTGGTGAAGGGCCAGGCCATGATGAAGATATTAAAGGTGAGCCATTTGTCGGACGCTCAGGGCAACTGCTCGATAAGATGCTACAGGCTATTGGCATCTCACGATCGCAGGTTTTTATCACCAACATAGTCAAATGCAGACCACCCAATAATCGCGATCCCCATCGAGACGAAGTGCAGGCTTGCAGCACTTTCCTGCGCGCCCAAATTAAACAGATTGACCCTAAGGTCATTTTATCGGTGGGGAGAATATCCGCTCACAGTCTGCTGCAATCGACCAGTCCAGTGGGAAAGTTAATCCAGGACATCCACCAGCTACCCGAGTCGGATATCCCGATAAAAGTCACTTACCACCCGGCCTACCTGCTGCGTAATCCATCCGCCAAATCGATAACCTGGCAAGACATGAAAACATTGCACAGGATACTGGGCAAATGAGTGAATCCGGGCTTTACTTCAGGCCAATGTATATCGGCGATGTGCCCAGGGTAATCAGTCTGGAAAATGAAGTTTACGAGTTTCCCTGGTCAGAGCGGATTTTTCGGGACTGTATTCGGGTTGGCTACGATTGCTGGCTTGTGCTAGAGCTTAATAAAATAGTGGGGCACGCGGTCCTTAGTGTGGCCGCAGGCGAATGCCATATGCTTAATCTGTCGATAGCAAAACAACATCAGGGCAAGGGTTGGGGCAAAATATTTATCGAATTCTTACTCGAAATAGCTCGAAAAAAACATGCCGATGTGATGATGCTTGAAGTGAGACCCAGCAATACGCTCGCAATTAATTGCTATAATTCGTCCGGATTTAATGAAATCGGCTGTCGAAAAGATTATTATCCTGCGCCGGGTGGGAAGGAAGATGCTTTACTCTTTGCCCGGCAAATTTCCTGAGGGTGCCGCTATTAATTGTCTTTTTCCACGATAGCGGCACCCTTAATTCGATATTCCAGTAGTAACAGCTTCAATTGAGTAAATATTAATGTCTGACATCGATGAAATGCGTCGTCGCCGTACCTTCGCGATCATTTCGCATCCTGACGCGGGTAAAACCACGGTGACCGAAAAGTTGCTGCTTTTCGGCAAGGCTATCCAGATGGCGGGGACGGTTAAAAGTCGCAAGGCCGCTCGGCACGCCACTTCAGACTGGATGGAAATCGAAAAACAGCGCGGTATCTCTGTCACTTCTTCGGTCATGCAATTTCCCTACCGGGACTGCATCATTAATTTACTCGACACGCCCGGACACGAGGATTTTTCCGAAGATACTTATCGCACATTGACCGCGGTTGATTCGGCGCTAATGGTGATCGACTGCGCCAAGGGAGTCGAGGAACGCACTATCAAATTGATGGATGTATGTCGACTGCGTGATACACCTATCATCACATTTATTAATAAACTCGACCGCGAAGGCCGCGACCCCATCGATTTGATGGATGAGGTAGAAGAAGTATTGAAAATTCGTTGCGCGCCTGTGACCTGGCCCATAGGCATGGGTAAACGATTGAAAGGCGTATTTCATTTACAAAACGACTCTGTACACCTGTTTTCCGCCAGCAATTCAGACCGGATTTCGTCTGGAGAAATTATTAAAGGTCTCGATAATCCGCGACTGGACGAGGTGCTCGGTGACATGGCCGCTGAATTTCGTGAGGAAATTGAACTGGTTCGGGGAGCTTCGAACGAATTTGACGCCGACAGTTATCTGGCTGGTAAATTGACTCCGGTATTTTTTGGTTCTGCGATCAATAATTTTGGCATGGCCGAATTGCTCGATGCCATTAACCACTTCGCCCCGCCGCCGAGGGCACGCCCGACCCAAACCCGCGAAGTGCAACCAGACGAGGAGCAACTTACCGGATTCGTGTTCAAGATTCAGGCGAATATGGATAAGCAACACCGCGATCGAATTGCCTTTATGCGCATCTGTTCGGGGAAATACACCCGTGGAATGAAGTTGAGGCATGTGCGCATTAATAAGGACGTGAAAATACCCGATGCCTTAACATTTCTGGCGGCCGATCGAGGGCACATCGAGGAAGCCTATAGCGGCGATATTATCGGTATTCACAACCACGGGACTATTCGTATCGGAGATACCTTTACCCAGGGCGAAAGCCTGGCATTTATCGGGATTCCAAATTTTGCCCCCGAATTATTCCGACGTGCGCAATTGAAAGATCCCCTCAAGATGAAGGCTTTGATGAAGGGGTTAACGCAGTTATGCGAAGAAGGTGCTACCCAGTTATTTAAACCCATCGCCAATAACGACCTGATTCTGGGCGCAGTCGGGATACTGCAATTCGACGTGGTCGCGCACCGACTCAAGAACGAGTACGGCGTCGATTGCCAGTTCGAAGCGGTGAATGTACATACTGCGCGCTGGGTAAGCTGTAACGACGAGAAAAAATTAGAAGAATTCAAAAACAAACTACGCGCTAATCTGGCGTTCGACCATGCGGGTGATCTCGCTTACATCGCACCTTCGCGAGTCAACCTCACTATGACGCAGGAACGCTGGCCCGAAATAGAATTCCTCGCCACACGAGAACATGGCATTTACGATTAATCCCGGAGTTTTGGCTATCGCCGGAGTTCTGATACTGCCGACCATTACCACCTCCATCGGTGCGGTAGGCCTGAGCACGAGGGATCAAAACCCGATGTTTCAGGCTTACTATTTACCGACCAACACCCCACAGACACATGCTGGCTGGAATGTTTCACATTCGGTATTCGTCACCAATACATTTCAATCGCAGAGTAACGCAAACGAGACTCTGATCATCGATGCTGAAAACTATCGTTACGATTTTTCGATTGCTTACCAGCGTAATAACTGGCGAATTGGCGCTTCGATTCCATATTATTCCACTCAACGGGGATCGCTCGATAGTGCGATCGAAGATTGGCACGATTTTTTTGGTTTACCGCAAAATGGTCGTAAACTTAACCCCGACGATCAACTCAATATCAATTACACCCGAAACGGCAAAGTCGTTTATCTACAAACACAAAGCGCTGGCGGCCTCGGTGACATTGCACTTTCTTTGAGCTATTTGCTGGCAAGTGATGATAAAGGGGCAACTGAAATTTCATTTGCAATAGACTTACCCACTGGCTCTAGTGCTGACAATACGGGCAACGATAAGGTCGACCTCGCAATTTGGTTAAGAAAGACAAGCGCCGTCACTACGCAATCGAGTCTGTTTGGTCTGGTAGGCGTAAGCCGGCTCGGTAGAGGAGGTCAGTTGGAAGATCACCTGGAAAGGCAGGTATGGACAGCCCAATTCGGTTTCGATTACGCATTTAAATCTTCTATCAGTGGAGTACTGCAACTAGATATGCATTCTAGCCTGATTAAAAACAGTGCTCTGGCAGCGCTCGGGAATTCGGCACAAATTCAGATCGGTCTGAAATTCACGAAATTGATCGACAATCACGATCTCAGCCTGTTTATCTCCGAAGACATCCTGGTAGGATCTGCACCCGATATTAGCTTCGGACTTCAACTAAACAGAAGTTACTAGGCGTATAGCCTTCAGAGGGACAAAGTCTGCTATCCCTGCTATTTTTTCGGGGAAAAGAGCCCTGGTACGACAGGATCGATCTGTTTCAAAATTTTCTTCGATGCCCTATATTTCTATGGGTTAAGATTGAGGTATTTCCGCGTGAAAATCCGCCCCATGAGTTGGATGCGAGCAAACCAACGCTCTACGTCCTCGCTGATCGCGGTCTCAGTGACCTGCTGGTAGTTCCCCAGTTGACCGGCCAAATGCATTTACAGAATCCTCGCCAGCCTGTTCTGATCATGGCCAATCGCCGTGTAACCTGGTTTTCTCGATACACAGATTTGATTGCACAACGTACATCCAGGCATCGCCGTAAACAGTGGAAATCGTAACGCGCTGATATAAATCCGGATACCATTCGAGACGATCAATGACCGCCAGGATATCAGGATTAATCCCATATACCTCGCCAGCGATGGGGCTGTCACCCTCCAGGCTGACCGCCGGGTAGCCACCAAAATCGTACATGGAATAATCGGAACAGGTGGTAAATTCACCGAGATAATCGGCCCCATTTAAATAAAAAGCATTGCGAAAACCACGTTTCAAAGTGCCATATACAAAAAGTCGCATCAGCCTGTAAATTGCCTTATTTTTCGTCGCTCCCGCTTGTTCGGGCGACGATTCCTTTCCGGATATTGCAGCGCTGCCAATTTACGTTGTTCAGCCTCGTACTGGCGCCTTTCCCTGCTCGCTTCTGTTTCCTGGTACAGAGTTTGTGCGACCTGTGCTGATCCGCGTCGATCGCTAAGATTCTTAACGATTATTTCCAGCCGGTCACAGCCTCGAAGTATTTCATATCGATCCTCGATTCGTACCATTTGTGCTGGCTTGATTCTCGATCCATTCCGATGCACTTTACCGCCATTCACCGCTTCGCTAGCAAGTGCTCGGGTTTTGAAAAATCGGGCTGCCCAAAGCCACTTGTCTATCCTGATTCTACTTTTTACCTCTCCCATGTCCGTCGAAATCTCAGGCTCGTAACAATCTTTGCGTGTCTTCAATTTCCTGTTGCGCCTGTTCGAAAAAAAACAGGCCACTATCGTCTATATTGAGTAAATCAAGTTTTTTGATCACTGGTAACAGATCGAGCACCAGGTTTTCGTCTAGCCGCCCCGTACGGTGTAGGTATAAAAGTCGTGCAGCGATAACGATATCGACATAGTCGGCCAGTTCGCCGGTATCCCGAGTCCAGTTTTCCGCCTGCTCAACAACCTGTAAGAAATCGCTATCAAATTCCCACTGCTTAAATAACAACCTGCTAATCGGCAGACGCAAATTCGACATGCTTTTTTCCAACGCTTCCGGCTTTTTTATCAATCCCGGATGCTCGTCGATAAAATGCAAAACCGGGGCGGTCTGCACAATCTGGATAATCTCCTTAGTGCCTATGTCAGAGGAATTGATTACCTGGCGAATCTTTAATGCAGCTTCTGGCAGCGCTGGCAACTGAAGTCGATTTTGTTGAAATGCCTTCAGCAGATGCTCAAATAAGGTGCTCTCTTCCTCTTCGAGAGTCATCTCGCTGGTTTCTATAGAAGCAGCCTGCTGTTGAGAATACAGCCCATCGAATAGCTCTCTATCAATATCTAGCACTGCGCCGTGACTGGTAGTCAACGCCGAATCTTCGTCCAAGGCCCAATTAAACAGGGGTGAAAGTGCGCGCTCATCGTTATGGGTGAATTTTTCAACTTCGAATCCACACGAATACAGCGAAACCTCACCTTCCAGAAGATAGGTTAAGGTGTTGTTTTGTGCGTTGGCCAGGGTATTCGGGTCGAGCTGTCTGACCGAAGCATGATCAAACAAATGATCCCGGTCATTGCTATTAATATCGCAAATAGGCTTAAGGCGATCCCGTCGAATATATTTTTTTAAGGAATCATCCATCGTTCACAGTTTCAATTTATTGGCGGGATTGAATTTATCACGCGTCTAGCTTATGTATATATTTCATCACCCTGTCGGCCATAGAAAACCCGCTGAGTACGGCCCCCTCTATTCTAGGCGCGGTACACCAGTCGCCACAAGCACCAATTGCTTCAGTTTCGTCAAATAAAGAATCTTCATTTATCGGATTTATCGGTACCGCATGTTTCCAGCAATGAACCGACGACGAAACAGCCTTCATTTCGGGCAGGTCAACCGCTTCCCAAAAAGACTGTAGCAGTGCATGCATCACCCTTCCTCTATAACTGGCCGCATATAGTTGCGACCATTCCGGCGATGCGTGTAGAACCCAACAATCAAATTTATCCTGCTGCCCGGCTAGTTGATAGCGTGAAATCCATGACAAAGGCGAATTCAGCACATGGGCGGCGTCAAAAGGCAGATCTAACCTGGGCTCGAACGCGAACATGCCACTCCAGCACACAGTCATGTCAACCCGGTCTGCCAAAACGCTGATGCTTGGAACTCCGCGGCACAAGTTCGAGACCTCGTTAGCAGTAGTGGAAATAATGACAATATCGAAGGCGCCGAGGTAATCACCACGTTCGTTAAATATTCGCCAGCCACCATCGCTTTGTTTTTCCAACTCGGAAATATTGCACGAAACGGTTAATTCACAGTTTTGTGCTAGATTTTCAACCACTATCTGCATTCGCGGGTATCCCACAAACGCCTGTGTAGCCATATCACTATTGCTCACCTGGCCTTTCTCTAGCTCGACAATCCAGCCATCCCACGGCCGCACGATGCCTTCGCTCTGCCAGGCAGAAACAATATTCCAGAATAACGGATTGTTTACAGTAAAGTATTGTGCACCATGATTGAATTCGTATTCCCCGGCCCTAAATCGGGAAATTCGACCCCCCGGGAAAATACTTTTTTCGAAAACCTTGACGCTGGGTATCAGTCCCTTTAGTGCGGTCGCACAGGTTAAACCGGCGAGACCAGCTCCAATAACCGCAACCGAAGACACTTTCGACAAGTTGCTAGTGGCCTACCAAGCAAAATTTATATTATAAAGCCGGAAAATCACCGGCATAACGTGAAATCCACTCGCGGGCCGCTTCCTGGGTGGTCAGCTCACGTCCTTCGACACGTTCGACCTCCTTTCGATAATGTTCAATATGGCATATTTGCTCGATCATACGCAGACGAAAGGCTTCCTTTTTCCCTTCGAATTCAAGCCCAATTTCATAACCATTTTTGGTTTTATCGCACCAAACCACGGTCCCTGTCAGGTAATTATCACTTTCAAGAATGGGAATACAGACTTTAACTTTTTGCAGTAGCTCCAGAGCATGACTGGAAATGAAAGCGAGACCGCCAAGACTGACATTGGTCAGTGTCTCATCTTCCCCTTCATCGCTATCATCCCCTACCCACTCCAGTTCTACCGTAATCGGTACGTCGGATGGGTGGCGAATGTATTTTCGAATCGTCGCGCTATTTTGCAATGGACACCAGCATTTTATTCAGTTTAGCGACAAAACTGGCTGGGTCTTCTAATTGCCCCCCTTCGGCCAATACTGCCTGATCGAATAATATATCAGACCAGTCGGCAAACTTCTTCTTAGATTTTTCGATATCGAGTTTCTTAACAATTGGATGATCAGGATTAATCTCCAATATCGGCTTCGAACCCGGCATCGCATGCCCTGCTTCCTTGAGGATTCGCTGCATGTGCATCGCCATATCGTGCTCGTTAAGAACGATGCAAGCTGGCGAATCAGTCAGGCGGTTAGTCACACGTACGTCTTCGACCCTATCTTCGAGTGCTGTCTTAAGTCGTTTGATCAGTTTCTCTGAAGCCCTGGCCTTTTTCTCCAACTTCTTTTCGGCGGATTCATCGTCCAGGTCTAGCTCACCTTTAGCTATCGACTGGATCTTCTTGCCTTCAAATTCCATCAGGTGCGAGGTGAGCCATTCGTCTACTCGATCGGATAACAATAGCACCTCGATACCCTTCTTCCTGAATATCTCCAGGTGTGGACTGTTTTTTGCTGCGGAATGCGAATCGGCAGCGACATAATAAATTTTGTCCTGACCTTCCTGCATTCGGCCAATGTAATCATCTAACGAGCTAGTTTGCGCTTCTTCATCGGTATGGGTCGTAGCAAAACGTAGCAACTTGGCTATTCTATCGCGATTCGCAACGTCTTCAGCTGGACCTTCCTTCAGCACTCTGCCAAATTCAGTCCAGAATTTTTGGTATTTTTCAGGATCTTTTTTGGCAATTTTTTCCAGCATGCTTAGAACTTTTTTCACCGAACCGCTACGGATATTATCGACTAATTTATTACCCTGTAGAATTTCGCGCGAAATATTCAAAGGCAAATCATTGGAGTCGATCAGGCCGCGTACAAAACGCAGGTATTTCGGCATCAATTGTTCCGCGTCTTCCATGATAAAAACGCGCTGCACATAAAGCTTGATACCGTGACGTGATTCGCGGTCGTACAGATCGAAGGGTGCTCGCGCAGGGATGTACAACAGGGAGATATATTCGGTAGTGCCTTCGACACGATTATGACTCCATTCGATCGGATCTTCATAATCATGGGCCACGTGCTTGTAAAATTCTTTATATTCTTTCTTCTTAATATCTGACTTGGCACGCGTCCACAGGGCCGATGCCTGGTTCACGGTCTCTTCCTCAATCACTGTTTCGCCGTCTTCTTCCTGTGGCGCGACGGTTTTATTCATCACCACCGGAAAATCGATGTGATCGGAATACGAAGTGATGATCGAGCGCAATTTCCAGTCGTTCAGAAATTCATCTTCGCCTTCGCGTAGGTGCAGGATAACTTCGGTACCGCGACTGGCTTTTTCGATCGACTTGATTTCATAATCGCCTTTGCCTTTCGATATCCACTCGACCCCATTATCCGCCGATTCACCTGCCTTCCGGGATCTCAGAATGACTTCATCGGCTACAATAAACGACGAATAAAACCCAACCCCGAACTGACCGATCAAATTAGCATCACTTTTCTGATCTCCAGTAATCGAGGCGAGAAATGATTGGGTCCCTGATTTGGCTATGGTGCCAATATTATCGATAACTTCGTCCCGGTTCATGCCGATGCCATTGTCACTAACCGTTAAAGTACGATTTTCCTTGTCGTAACTTACTTTGATCTTTAACTCGATATCTTTTTCGTAAAGGCTGGCGTCCGAGACTGCGGTGAAGCGCAATCTATCGCAGGCATCCGAACCATTGGAAATCAATTCACGTAAAAAAATATCCTTATTGGAATACAGCGAGTGAATCATTAAATCCAGTAGCTGGGTTACTTCGGTTTCGAAGCCACGAGTCTCTGCATTAGCACTAACAGTCATTTCTAAGTTTCTCCTGGGATGATGGCTGGTTTTATCTGGCTTTATATGAGGATAGGAAGGTCGGATTCAAGTTATTAGCGATCTATTTTATCCCTAATTTAAACCACAATTCCCTGAGAAAAATCTTCAATCCCTTCTAAACTCATTCATTACTTAGTCAACTGATTTCAGGAATGTTAATCAATGATCTCAAAAATGACACTTTTCAGCCTGCTAACTTTGTATTGTGGAATTTTAGCCGGTTCCATGCCAGCAAGTCTTGTTGAAGCCAATGAACAGGTTTTCACCGTAGGCTTATCGGTATGGACCGGTTACCCGAGCAATGTTAGGGGATTCAAGCAGGCCATGACCAAAGGCGGTTTCATCGAGGGGAGAAATATTAAATACCTGTATGGTAAAAACGACATCTATGAATTTTCGGTATCCGATGACGGCGCCGGCATAGAACCCGAGTTTCACGAACGCGTATTCACCCTGTTCCAGACGCTCAAGCCACGTGATGAAGTAGAGGGTAGCGGTATGGGGTTGGCACTGGTCAAGAAGGAAGTCGAGCTCCACGGTGGCACGGTGCAAATCCGTAGCGAAGCCGGTACACGTGGTACTACCTTTCACTTTACCTGGAAAGGGAATTCCGCTTTACTGGCTACAGGAGCTGAAACTTAGAACCGATACTGGTGAGTCAGCCGCACTGAAGTTCAATATAAATAATATAGGAGAATAAAGTGAACATACACGAAAACATACTAGGCACCATTGGCAACACTCCTGTCGTAAAAATTAACAAACTGGCACCTGCGGGAATTAACCTGTACGTAAAAATTGAAGCCTTTAACCCGATGGGTTCGGTCAAGGATCGCCTTGCACTGGGGATTATAGAAGACGCTGAAAAAAGTGGTGAACTGAAACCCGGGCAAACGGTAATAGAAGCGACCAGTGGCAATACGGGCATCGGCCTGGCCATGGTATGTGCGCAGAAAGGCTATCCGCTAGTAGTGACCATGGCTGAAAGTTTTAGTGTTGAACGGCGCAAATTAATGCGTTTCATGGGTGTCAAAGTGGTATTAACACCTGCGCCTTTAAAAGGCAGCGGCATGGTACAAAAAGCAAAAGAACTGGCTGATAAAAATGGCTGGTTTTTAACTCGTCAATTTGAAAATGAATCGAATGCGAATATTCACTCCAAGACCACCGCTCCCGAGATACTAGCCGCCTTTGAAGGGATGAAACTGGATTACTGGGTCACCGGTTATGGCACAGGCGGCACCTTAAAGGGTGTTGCGCGAGTACTGAAAGAATCCAGCCCTGACACCAAAGTAATCTTATGCGAACCCGAAGTGGCAAGCCTACTGGGTAGCGGCGTCGAGCAAAAACGAAACGAAGATGGTTCACCTGCCGAGAGCCACCCTAGCTTCAGCCCCCATCCGATGCAGGGCTGGACTCCAGATTTTATCCCCAAGTTAACCGATGATGCGATGGCTTCCGATGGCGATATAAAGCTGGTTACTGTGGCTGCTCCACGAGCGCTCGAATGCGCTCGAAACCTGGCTCTAAAAGAAGGGATATTTGTGGGTATTAGTGCTGGTGGCACCTTAGCCGCGGCATTGGAAGTTGCTGAATCTGCAGAGCAAGGTACCAATATACTGGCGATGCTGCCCGATACGGCTGAGCGTTATCTGAGTACCCCGCTTTTCGAACATATCGGAGCCGAAATGACCGAAGAGGAACAGGAACTGTCAGCATCGACACCAGCCTGCCAGTTCTAAAAAATTCTTGTGGTAAAACCGAGTAGTAAGACTGAAAGTCACTACTCAGATTGCCCCTGAAATGCGTCAGATCAAGGCAAAAAATGTGAATCGGCACGTGCCAATGACCATTTTTGAACGTAGAGCTGGTGGATTTCGGGGGTGAGTTGAGTAGTGACGACTATCGGATATTCTGGTTTAACCATAGCTGCTGAATATTGTGCTTCAGCATCGCACGTCTGGCCGGCTCTTTTGTGACCCTGAGCAGTTCGGAGTAGACTCTTCTTGCATCATCGACGAGCCCGGATTTTAACAGGTTTTCCGCAGCGTTATACCTCGCTGTTTGACCCCAGGGATCCATCGACAAAGGACCAGGTAGCAATGCCGACTGTAAGTATAGCAGAGCCGCCTGGTCATATTTTTGCAACGCCTTATAAGAATCAGCGATCCAGAACAGGATTTCCCGATGCTGTTTAGCTTCGATAGGTATCCGTAATAACTGGTTGAAATGCCGTATTGCCTGTTGGTGCAAATTGACGGTCTGCATGTCAAACAGTACCTGTAGTATGCGATCGGTATCTTCAGCATTGGGTTGCTGGTACTCCGTTACCAGGGTTTGCAAAATCTGGTTACCCTCTTCGTAACGGCCACCCAGGATCAATACCCGGGCCTGGCGTAATTGCCAGTTAAATCGGTTGGTACCTTCAGGGTAGGTATGCATGCCCGACATCAGGCGGGTAGCTTCGTCTATATCGGCTCTTACCAACGCCAGATCGACCAGTTGGTATCTAATAACTGCGGGTATGCGATCGGCTTTAGCATAGACTTTGCTGTGACTGAATAGCTGGCCAAGTAAATTGCGCTCTGCCGCGTCGATTTCGCCAAATGTCATCAGATAAGTCTCGGCGGCCTTATCGACTATTACCGAATCAGCACTTTTTACCATGATTAACGCGAGTAGTGACCTGGCTTTAATCGGCGTGACTGCACTTGTTTTTTGAGCGAGATCGAGCCACTTCGCATCGTTGCCTACCAGCAACTCGGCCCGATTCCCCACCAGTTCGGCATATTCGATATAGGCACGCCATAATTGATCTGGGTTTAACTGAAACTGTTCAAGGGGCGATATTGAGCCCACCTTGAATAATTGTTCAAGCGCTACCACACGATCGACCGCAGACAAATGCTGTGTTGCGTAATGACCCAGTGCCCAGAGCGTGGCTAACTCGGGACCTTCCAGCTCACTCTCGCTGGCTTTATTCCTGACCAGGGACCACAATTCCCTGGCGGTAATTTGCTGAGCCCAAAATTTTGCATATAACCGAATTGACAATGCTTGCCAGTTATCGTGACCCTCCAATATCTGTATTGCCTCTTCAAATCGGCCAACCTGGATCAAAACGCTGGCACGCAACAGCAGCCAGGCTTGATCTTCGATATCGAAATCCTGATCGAAGCGCACCATCGCTATACGCGCATCGTCTATTCGATCATCTTTAAGGTAACTGATAATAATTTGGCGACGCCAGGCCTGGTATTCGGCAACCTCCTCCACACCTGATTGCCATAACTGTTCGCGCAAAATAGTTCGCGCAGTGTCAATTTGGCCGATTTCCAGGTATGCACTAATCTTATAGGTTGTAGCCTGATTGCGGAACTGCTCGGGCAAATCGGCTGGCAAACTCTCTATGCGCACCAGTAATTCGTTCCATTGTTGCCATTTAGATAATATCGAATACCTTTCCTGCTCCCACAGAATCCATTCGTATAAATCAAGATCGATCTTGGGCTGCGCCTGATCAAGCATCTTTAGAGTCAACACGGGCGCACCGGCTGCTGAAATATTTTTTAATATTTCCAGTCGTTCATTTGCCGTGGTGGAGGTTATAGCACCGAGTAATAACGGAAATAATAAATAAAGGGATTTTCGAATAAACATGTCTAGTCCAAAATGGAGCTTCAAATAGCCTATAAACCTAATATCTATCGTTCGGCCCCGGTGATATTCGTCTTTGCGGGCCTCCGAGCCGAAATCTTTATAACCTCACTCCCCGGTATGGTTCCCGCTTGCGCGAAAATAACGTAGCCTGGAAATGCCAGACCTGGGGGAGCTTCTATTTAACCCATAAAAAAAGCGTGTTGCAATTGCACCACGCCTTTATATTTCCCGTTCGATCTAGCAGAACCTGGATATTATAGCTTTTCCTTGATTCTGGCCGCTTTTCCAGTCAGGCCACGCAGGTAATACAGCTTCGCGCGACGTACCTTACCCCGGCGTTTTACCTTGATTTCAGCCACTATTGGACTATGCGTCTGGAAAACGCGCTCGACACCTTCACCGTGAGAAATTTTGCGTACGGTAAATGCGGAGTTAATACCACGGTTACGTTTTGCGATTACGACTCCCTCATAGGCCTGTAAACGCTCACGCGTACCTTCTTTAACCCGCACCTGAACCACGACGGTATCACCGGGTGAAAAATCTGGAATATCGGTCTTAAGTTGCTCTGCTTCTAATTGTGCAATTATATTGCTCATGTTACTTCCTCTAAATATTCTTGCCTGTCATTCGACAGCCATTTAATCCTGCTAACCAGTTCGATTGAACTCGTCTATATATTCGTTCAGCAAAAACTGCTGCCGCTCATCCAGATCGATTTGGTCCATTAGATCCGGACGCCGTTTCCATGTCCTACCTAATGACTGTTGATCACGCCAGTCCTGAATCTCCTGGTGATTTCCATTCATCAATACTTCGGGCACTTTCATACCCTGATATTCTTCCGGTCGCGTATAGTGTGGGCAATCCAGTAATCCTGCACTAAACGAGTCCTGTTGTGCCGATTGTTCGTGCCCCAGAGCACCGGGTATCAACCTCGCCATTGCGTCGATACAGACCATCGCCGCGAGTTCTCCACCGCTAATGACATAGTCACCGATCGACCATTCCTGATCCACTTTTTGCTGGATCAAACGCTGGTCAATCCCTTCGTAGCGGCCGCATAGTAATATCACGGACCCCTGGTCAAGCTGCTGAGCCAACATAGCCTGTTTTAGCGGTATCCCTTGTGGGCTAAGATATATCAACCGACCTATCTTATTTTGCTGACGAACCGCCTGAATTGCATCTTGCAACGGTTGAACCTTCATCAGCATTCCGGGGCCACCACCGTAGGGCCGAGCATCGACTGTGCGATGGCGGTCCAGGGTATAATCCCGTGGATTCCAGCAATTGAGCTGGAGTAATTCCTGTTTAGCGGCCCTGCCTACTACCCCGCAGCTTATCACCTGTTCAACCAGTTCAGGAAACAGCGTAATGACGTCGATACGTAGCATTTTAGTAATCAGGCTTCCAGTCAACGACCACTCGATTATTCGCCAGATCGACTTTTCTGACTACATCATCCATCACAAACGGTATTAGCCTTTCCCTGTCGCCTTTCAATACCATGACGTCGTTAGCACCGGTCTCCATCATGGTTTCGATAGACCCCAGTGGCTCGGCCTCCAGTGATTCGACTTCCAGCCCAATCAGCTCTGACCAGTAATACTCGCCATCATCCAGTTTTGGTAACTGTTTAGCCAATATGTAAATTTTACTTCCGACCATTTCGATGGCCTGCTCTCGATCTTCGACCCCAGCTAACTTCACCACGACATTCTTCCCCTGAAGTCGGCCGCTAACCTCGACGGTCTCGATCTGATCACCCGTTTGTATCTTCCACGGGCTGTAATTCAATATGTTTTCGCGCGGGCTAGTGTCGGAAAAAACCTTGACCCAACCCTTTACTCCATGAGCACCGATTATGTACCCAACACAAATAGTTTCCTCCCCGTGCTTACGCATAAGGAAATACGACGACTTTAAGCCGCTTTACGCGCACCCTTGATCAAGCTGGATACACGTTCACTAGGCTGAGCCCCTTTTGAAATCCAGTAATCGATGCGTTCGTTATCGAGCCGAAGTCGTTCTTCCTGCCCACGGGCCTGAGGATTGAAGAACCCAAGGCGCTCGATATAGCGACCGTCCCTGGGACTGCGACTGTCGCTCACGACCACGTGATAGAAGGGACGCTTCTTGGAACCGCCGCGAGCCAACCGAATTGAAACCATAAATAACCTCTATATGCCTTTAGGCAACAGTATGCCACTGACCGGAAGCCAGAAGACCGCGTATTGTACCTAAAAATACCGCCCTGTGAAGTCCAAAGAGACTCTTATTACGCCAATAAGTGCTTCCAGGGCTGTAATTTTTTTTAGCGCAAGGAAACACCGCACCGAGAATGTGAGTGTATAGATAATACACCAGCGTTCGAGTACGGAGCTAACGCCGCTATTACGGAATAAGTGCGGCTTTAGGAGGGCTTATTAGAAGGGCATTCCAGGGGGCATCCTCCCTTTTAACCCCCTCATCATATTGGCCATGCCGCCTTTACTGCGCATTTTTTTCATCATTTTCTGCATTTGTTTGTGCTGTTTAAGCAGGCGATTGACGTCCTGAATTTGGGTGCCCGAACCACCGGCCACGCGTCTTTTTCGGGAACCGTTAATCAATTCGGGTTTGCGCCGCTCCTGCGGTGTCATGGAATTGATGATCGCTACCATACGTTGCATTTGTCGGGTTTGCGCTGGGCCCTGCATCGCCTGCGATACACCACCACCCATGCCGGGCAGCTTATCCATCATACTACTTAGCCCGCCCATTTTTTCCATTTGCTGGAATTGATCGCGCATGTCTTCAAGGTCGAATCCCTTTCCTTTCCTGACTTTTTTTGCCAGTTTTTCGGCTTTTTCGTGATCTAGTTTCTCATGCGCCTGTTCGACCAGCGACATGATGTCGCCCATACCGAGTATACGCGATGCCATGCGATCGGGATGAAAAGCCTCAAGGGCATCAGTCTTCTCGCCCGTGCCGATATACTTGATCGGCTTGCCAGTAATCTGGCGCACTGACAACGCCGCACCCCCTCGCGCATCGCCGTCGGTTTTGGTCAATATTACTCCGCTAAGCGGCAATACTTCGCCAAAGGCTTTCGCCGTAACTGCCGCATCCTGGCCGGTCATGCTATCGACCACGAACAGGGTTTCTGCTGGCATTACCGCATCATGAATCGCCTTGATTTCGTCCATCATCTGCCGGTCGATATGCAAGCGGCCCGCGGTGTCAAGGATCAATACATCTGCATTATTTCTACGCGCAGCCTGTAGCGCTGCCCGGGCGATTTCGACTGGTTTCTGGGTGTTGCTACTGGGGTGGAAGCTAGCGTTCACTTCTTTTGCCAGAGTCTGTAACTGCTCTATCGCAGCGGGCCGATAGACATCGGTACTGGCGACCATAACGATTTTCTTCTCTACCTCGATCAGGCGACGGGCGAGCTTGGCTACGGTGGTGGTTTTACCTGCACCCTGCAATCCGGCCATTAAAATAGTCACCGGTGGCTTAACATTTAAATCAATACCATCGTGCGCATCACCCATTACCGCGACAAGTTCGTCATTTACTACCTTAATTAAGGCCTGCCCCGGCGAAAGGCTCCCGATGACATTCTCACCCAATGCTTTGTTCCGCACAGACTCGATAAAATCTCGCACCACCGGCATCGCAACGTCAGCTTCTAGCAATGCCATACGTACTTCGCGCAAACTATCACCGATATTATCTTCACTCAAACGCCCCTGCCCGCGCAGGTTTTTCAGAGTCCGGGAAAGACGATCAGTTAGATTTTCAAACATGGTAAATACAAAGAGGAGATTAAGGGTATCGCAAGTATAGCAATCAGGGGGTCTGAACCGTTAGGATAAAGCAGGATTCCGAGGCAAGATTCTCAACTTATAATTTAAATATTTCTCCGCCATTTAGGCGCTTCACATTGAAATCAGGCATGGCTTCGACACATTCTCGGTAAATCAGGTCTTCCTCGCCGGGTTTAAAATGAGTGAGCCAGATATCCGGGCGGTGTCTCAGCTTTTTAATGTCTTCGCCGAGTAGCGATGGACAGTAATGTTTTGCTATTTTACTAATTTCCATCTCGCTATTAGAAAAAGCGGATTCGACGAACATCATGTCGATGTGATGATAACCATTCAACACATCCCACAAATTGTCGTTGGTTGTGGTATCGCCACTAAATACGACTGTGCGATTACGCGTGGAGACACAGTACCCGACTCCCGGAACCGTATGATTGACCGATACCATTTCAAATTCACGCGAACGGATGGTAATTTTATCGCCCGGTTTCATCGCTTTAAAATGGATTGACGGATTATCCCGGGTGGGGAGCTCGGAGAAATCGGGCCATATTATCCAGTTAAAAATATGCGTCTTGATTGCGTCGATTGTTTCTTGCAGAGCATGCACGATAATGGGTTCGTCGTGGACGCCATACATGCTATCTGCAAGCAGTGGTATACCTACGACGTGATCCATGTGGGAATGGGTAAGGAATATATGACGTATTCCCGTCATACTATTTAACGGCAGATCACCCAGACCAGTACCAGCATCGATCAGCACATCATCGTCGATTAAAAAACAAGTTGTTCTTAGATTAGCCCCTATACCACCGGCCCACCCGAGTATTTTTATTTGCATTAATCTTTTTCTGGTCGTTTTCGTTAAATGTGACGATATTGGCCTGCACCTGTTACTGCTAGTTTATAGCAAAATCTAAAAACATTTTCGACGCAATTCGCGCAATCTTGTGGAAATAAGCGCGGAATAATTCACATTTTTTGGATCCGCCTGAATTTAATATGCGACTGATCACAAAATTACATGCACCCCGGGTGGCTCAGCCTATCTCTCGCGCAATAAAATTCGATATCTGAGTCGGGCAGGCTAGTGCGATAGCATAAATTTTCAGTTACACTTAAAGACATCAGCCATGAATATAAAGCGATGTTCCTGACCATAGCAAGCGTTCTCGCCACAGTTTTATACTGCCTGTCCGCATTTCTGATTTTCAGGCAATTTGGCGATCAATCTCAAAAACGGTGGAAACCTTTAGCGCCGGTATTGCTGGCAATATTGGTACATGCCGTGGTGCTAAATCAGACAATTTATGGTCCCGCAGGATTGAACCTGGGCTTTTTTGTCGCCTTCTCGTTGATCTGCTGGCTCATTTCGATCCAAATTTTACTCAGCAGTATATTCTACCGGGTCGAAAGCCTTGGAATAGCGGTTTTTCCTGTCAGCGGTCTGGCCAGTCTGATTTCGAGTATGGGCTATTCCGAACATTTGATTACTACCGGAAATGCATCCATACAGGGGCATATCATGGTGTCCGTGATCGCCTACAGCCTGATTATGCTAAGTGCCTGCCATGCCACTCTGCTGGCTTATCAGGATCATTTGATTCGCTCGCATCATCCAGGCGGTTTTATTCGATTTTTACCGCCGCTGCACGAAATGGAGATACTGCTATTTCAGCTTCTTAGTTTCGGCTTTATCGCGCTAAGCGCTTCCCTGATTACTGGTTTTGTCTTTCTTGAGGACATTTTTGCGCAGCACCTGGTTCATAAGACCGTGCTGTCAATCGTAGGCTGGTTTATTCTCGGTACCCTGCTATTCGGTCGGTTTAAGTTTGGCTGGCGTGGCAAAACTGCGATTCGTTGGACCCTGTCTTCATTCGGCTTTTTAATGGTGGCTTTTTTTGGTAGTAAACTAGTACTCGAGTTCATCCTCTAACCCTGAAAACGCGCCTTGAACGATATACCGATTTATCTGCTACTGACTATACTTTTTGGCTTAATTCTAATGTCGGCTTTCTTTTCCGGCTCTGAAACAGGCCTGATGCGACTTAATCGGTATCGCCTCAAACACCTGGCCGAGAAGAATCACGGTGGTGCGAAGCGCGCACTCGAATTGCTCAGTCAACCCGATAAACTGATCAGCCTGATCCTGTTGGGCAATAATTTTATCAATATTCTTATCATCCAGCTTGCCTCTTATATCGGTCTTAGATTATATGGCGATGTCGGATTAGCCATCGCTACTGGCATTTTAACGCTGGTACTTCTGATATTTGCCGAAGTAACACCCAAAACTCTGGCGGCAAGCAGACCCGAAAGCATCGCCTTCCCGGCTGCTTATGTTTACAAGCCCCTGCTACGACTACTATCTCCATTGGTCACAGTAATCGACTGGCTTTCAAAAATGGTCCTAATGCTGTTACAGGTGTCAGAAAAACCCCATGAAAACGATGGACTCACCTCCGAGGAACTGCGGGTCGCTGTGAACGAAACCAGCGGGCTGATACCCGATTCGCATCGGGAAATGCTGCTCGGCATTCTAGATCTGGAAAAGGTCAGCGTCGACGATATTATGGTGCCGCGTAGCGAAATTATCGGTATAGATCTGGAACAAAACTGGAACGATATTCTCAAACAAATTACTAAACTGCCCTACACCAGAATTCCTATATTTTCAGGTAATATCGACAATATTCTCGGCATCGCACAACTGCGTAAAATATTACCTTTAATGATGGCCGACGAATTTGACCAGGAAAGTCTGAAAAAAATAATGCGCAAGAGCTATTTCATCCCGGAAGGAACGCCATTGACTACACAATTGCTCAATTTTCGCAAAAATAAACGTCGCATGGGATTTGTTGTCGATGAATATGGTGACATTCAGGGACTGGTCACGATCGAGGATATCCTGGAAGAAATTGTCGGCGAATTCACCACCGATCCTACCGCCTGGCACCAGCCTTTCGTTCAGGATGAAGACGGTAGTTTCCTGGTCGATGGCTCTACTCATATCCGTGAAATCAATCGAAGTTTGAATCTGGATTTGCCTAGCGAAGGAGCCCGGACCTTGAATGGCCTGATCCTGGAACATATGGAGTTCATTCCCGAAGCGGGCACCAGCCTGAAGATTAATCATTACCCTATCGAAATTATGCAGGTGAAGAACAACATGGTAAAGACAGTACGACTGTTCACTCAGAAAATCCTGCCCCGACAAACCCCGAAATCCGAATCGACCACCGATGGCTAGAGCGCAGTCGGAATTTCGATGCTGCGAATGCGCCAGTAATTTGCCCAAGTGGTCGGGGCAATGTCCAGAATGTAAGAGCTGGAACTCAATTGAAGAAATACCAGTAATTTCTCCAGCCAGCAATCGCTACAGCGTCTGGCCCGGAACCAAAGCTAGCGCCGAAGTCATGCTACTCAACCAGATTCCTGCACTGGATAAGCCTCGATTTAGCTGCGAAATACCCGAGTTAGACCTCGTATTAGGTGGCGGTCTGGTACCAGGGTCGGTGATATTACTGGGCGGGGATCCGGGCATAGGTAAATCAACTATTTTGTTGCAGTGCCTGGCAAAAATCAGTAAGCAAAAACAGGCACTGTACGTGACCGGCGAGGAATCGCTGCAACAGGTGAATCTGCGCGCGCAGCGTCTGAAGCTACCAAACGGACACCTGAAGTTACTGAGTTCAACCTGTGTAGAAGAAATTATCGCGCAGGCTATCAGCTGCAAACCCGAAGTGATGGTCGTCGATTCGATTCAAACTATTTTCACCAATAGCCTTCAATCCGCGCCAGGCTCGGTCAGCCAGATTCGGGAAGGCGCCGCATTGCTGGTCAGGCTAGCCAAGCAAAGTAATATCACGATATTTCTGATTGGGCATGTGACCAAGGAGGGGCAATTGGCGGGACCCAGGGTACTCGAGCACATGGTAGATACAGTCCTCTACTTCGAGGGCGACAGTTCGACCCGCTACCGGGTGATTCGCGCAGTAAAAAACAGATTCGGAGCGATCAACGAACTCGGAATATTTGCCATGAGCGACGAAGGTTTGAAGCAGGTGAGCAACCCATCGGCGATATTTCTTTCGCAGCATGATCAACCGGTTTCGGGGAGCGTTATCATGGTTTCACGCGAAGGAACCCGACCATTTCTGGTCGAAATTCAGGCTTTGGTTACCGAAAGTCACGCCGGACATCCTCGCCGTATCAGCATAGGGCTAGAGTCGAATCGGCTGGCCATGCTGTTGGCAATATTGCAACGTCACGGCGGCATTTCGCTTTCCGATCAGGATGTATTCGTGAATGCCGTCGGCGGTGTACGCATTTCAGAAACCGGTTCTGATCTGGCTGTAATACTGGCGATAGTGTCGAGCTTTCGCGACAGGCCGGTCAGCAATCATTTGCTGGTATTTGGTGAAGTCGGTTTATCTGGCGAAATCAGGCCAGTGCCGAATGGCGAGGACCGGCTACGCGAGGCGAGCAAGCATGGTTTCGAGACTGCGATCATACCGAAGGCTAATATGCCGCGGAAAACCCAGATTAAGAATTTGAAATTGATACCCGTTAATCATTTGGCTGACACTCTGGATGCATTATAATTTTATCTATCGATGCATTTGGGAATTGAAGCATTTTCGCCTGTTCGAAACTAGAAAAGAGTAGTATCGCACCTGCTTTAATATTCTAATCCTTATTATCGTCATTCCCACTTTCGCAGGAAGGTCGGGCTAATCTAAGTATCATTAAAATACGAGTACCAATATGCCTAAATCTGACGACAAGTTAAAAGATTTCGAAAAATCATTGAACCAGTTGGAAAAGATCGTATCGCAGATGGAAAGCGGCGAGCTCGGGCTCGAAGAATCGCTCGCTCAGTTTGAAAAGGGAATCACCCTAGCCCGATCCTGCCAGGATACTCTCGCCAAAGCCGAATTACGTGTCGAACAGTTGATAGAGAAAAACGGGCTACCGCAGGCCATTCCATTCGAAGGTACAGATGAAGATTGATTCAAAAAAATTCGAATCTCTCCTCAAGGAATATCAACTCAGGGTAGAACAAACCCTGGATCGGTGGCTGCCGGATGCCCAGGTCAATCCGATCGAATTACACCAGGCCATGCGATACTCGGTTATGGCGCCTGGCAAGCGCGTACGACCAATATTAGTTTACGCCACTGCTTCGGCACTGGGTCTGGATCTTAAGCTGGTCGACGGCGCCGCTGCTGCGGTCGAAATTATCCACGCCTACTCGCTAATTCACGATGATCTGCCAGCTATGGATGACGATGATTTACGCCGGGGTCGCCCCACCTGCCACCGAAAATTTAATGAGGCGACTGCGATACTGGCCGGGGATGCGTTGCAGGCGTTGGCATTTTACATATTGAGTCACGACGCCGATATGACCAGCAATAGCGATTCCCGGTTGCAAATGATTGAAAAACTTTCCCTGTTTTCCGGGTCTCGTGGTATGGCAGGTGGTCAGGCGATCGATCTGGCGTCAGTCGGCAAAACGCTCAATATCGCCGAGCTGGAAACCATGCACATCCATAAAACTGGCGCGCTGATTAGAACCTCTATTCGGCTCTCAGCATTGAGTTCGCAACAACTTGATGCCGACCAGTTTAAGGCCCTCGATAGCTACGCTAAATATGTCGGTCTTTCGTTCCAGGTACAGGATGACATACTCGACGTGATTGGCGATACCAATACTCTGGGCAAGCCTCAGGGTTCCGATATCGAGCGCAATAAACCGACCTATCCATCGGTAATCGGACTGAATGCTTCACGCGAGATAGCCCTCGAGCTACACCATAATGCGCTGGAAGCATTGTCGATATTTGGTGAGGAAGCGGAAATTTTAAGGTATATTTCAACCTGGTTCGTGGAGCGCACTCACTAATGACATCCGAGAAATTTTCGTTACTGGAAAGTATCCAGTTCCCCGCGGATTTACGTGCGCTCGAGCAACGCCAATTACCCCAGCTGGCGGATGAATTACGTGAATTTATCATACAAAGCGTATCCAAAACCGGGGGCCATCTAGGCTCAGGACTCGGTGCGGTCGAAATTACCATCGCGCTACATTATCTATTCGATACACCGCATGATCGCCTGATCTGGGATGTTGGTCATCAGTGTTATCCGCATAAAATACTCACCGGTCGGCGCGAACAAATGTCCGGACTTCGACAACTGGGGGGGTTGTCCGGGTTTCCTAAAATAAGTGAGTCCGAATACGATCATTTTGGAGCCGGGCATTCTAGCACCTCGATCAGCGCCGCTTTGGGTATGGCAATCGCTGCCAACGCTCAAGGCATAGATCGGAAAACAGTAGCCATCATTGGTGACGGCGGTATGACAGCTGGATTGGCTTACGAAGCACTGAATCACGCTGGTAGCATCGAAACCGATTTGCTGGTGATATTAAACGATAACGAAATGTCGATATCACCCAATGTCGGCGCTATGTCGAAATATCTGGCCCGTATCTGGTCCGGCAAGATTTACACCAGTATGCGTGCCGGTAGCAAGAAACTGCTGAAAAAGATACCCTCGGCCTGGGAACTCGCGCGCCGCACAGAAGAACATCTGAAAGGTATGATGGTTCCGGGCACTTTGTTTGAAGAACTCGGCTTTTCGTATTACGGCCCAATTGACGGCCACAATTTGAATGATCTTATCGGCCTGATCAAAAACCTTCAGAAAATCCCTGGCCCCCGAATCCTTCATATCGTGACACAAAAAGGCAAAGGATATGCACCAGCTGAAGCGGATATCTGCAAGTTTCACGGCGTCGGACCATTCGATCCAGAAACCGGCCAGTCGCCCTCATCAGCTAAATCCGGCGTGCAATCTTATACCCAAATATTTTCCGACTGGCTGGTGAAAAAAGGCCATGAGGATCCACTCTTACAGGCGATCACACCGGCGATGCGAGAAGGTTCGGGGCTAGTTGAGTTTTCCCAACAGATGCCCGAACGATACCACGACGTAGGAATAGCAGAGCAGCACTGTGTTACCCTCGCCGCGGGAATGGCGCGTGACGGGTTAAAGCCCGTGGTGGCGATTTATTCGACTTTTCTACAGCGCGCATACGACCAGTTTATACACGATGTAGCAGTGCAAAATCTGGACTTGATGTTTGCAGTCGATCGAGCCGGTATCGTAGGCGCCGACGGTGCGACGCATACCGGTAGTTTCGACGTTAGTTTTGCACGCTGCATACCCAATGCTATTTTGCTTGCACCAGCAAACGGCGAGGATATGTTTGAATTACTCAATGCTGCCTATCACTACCCTGGACCTGCGCTGATTCGCTATCCGCGCGACAGCACGGTTAAGCCTGCCACTATTAATACCAGCGTGGCTGCTGAAATTGGCAAGGGCAATCTGGTTCGAGAAGGTTCTGATACCGCGCTACTGGTATTCGGTACTCTACTCAATATAGCACTCGAAGTAGCCGAAGAACTCGATTTAAGTGTCGCCAATATGCGCTTTATCAAACCATTGGATCAGGATTTAATTGCGCAACTGGCCTCTACCCATAAAAACCTGGTGGTCATTGAAGACAGTTCCATTTCGGGTGGGGCTGGCAGCGCAGTACTCGAATTTCTCAACGATCGGCAAATTACTATCCGCTGCCTGCGTCTTGGCCTGTCCGACATCTTTCCCTCGCACGGCACCAGGGAACAGGTATTGCAGGAATTTGGACTCGACAAATCAGGCATCAGAGAATCAATAATCGATTTTATGCGTGACCGAGAATCAGGCTAAAATGGCCTTCATTCCCAAAAATACCTGAATTCCCTGAAATAGCCTTAGCTATGGCGTCTTTTATAATATTCACATACAATAATAGCTGGTCTGGTTGCATGGTTTTTATCAACATTAGATCAACCTTTATTTAATAGAGAGTAGTTATGTCTGACTTTGTGACTGGCACTGTTAAATGGTTTAACGATGCCAAGGGTTACGGATTTATTTCACAGGAAGGTGGAAAAGACGTGTTTGTTCATTTTAGTGCTATTCAGGGTGATGGCCATAAAACGCTTCAGCAAGGACAAACCGTTACGATGAAAGTTGCCGATGGTGCGAAAGGCCCCCAGGCCGAAGAAGTATCACCTGCTTAACCCAATTAGATAAGAATACCTGACGCAGGCGCAGATCCAAATAATATGGGGGGGGGAGCGCTCTATAACGAGTGATAGCACTCTGCTATCACCGAGTAGGCCCGTTTTGGCATTAATTGGGATGAATTGCTGTATTACCCATACCATCTTAACTTTAAACTGACCAGATAGTCTGTCGATTTATCAGCCCGTAAATGCGAAAATAGGTCGATGAGTGTTTACCTAAAAACGCAGCGGAAGTATAATAACCAACTAAATTACTTGGGTATTAATATGCTAGTTTTCTCGTTTTGGTATACATTACAGACCATGATAAAGGAGGTTTATCTAAATTCACTGCCTTTGAGTGAGGCGCCTCGATGAGCCAAAATGCCCCCACTGTGTCGACAATCCCTGACGTTCAGGGTCGTGCAGATACACGTCAATTAGCGATAAACAAAGTTGGTATTAAAGATATTCGCCACCCTATTATCGTTAAAGATCGATCAGATGGAGTACAGCATACCATTGCTCAATTCGATATGTATGTGTTCTTACCCCATCAGTTTAAGGGGACTCACATGTCCCGTTTTGTACAAATCCTCAACGACCACGAAAAAGAAATAACGGTCAATTCTTTTAAAGAAATGCTCAAACAAATGGTGGAAATGCTGGAAGCAGATTCTGGAAATATCGAAATGCGCTTCCCTTATTTCGTAAATAAAAAAGCACCAATTTCCGGTGTTGAATCATTGCTCGACTATGATGTCACGCTGATAGGTGAAATAAACAAGGGTGTTACCAGTACTCGCATCAAAATTCTTGTCCCGGTGACGAGTTTATGCCCCTGTTCGAAATCCATCTCCGACTACGGTGCTCACAATCAACGCTCACATGTGACGATAAACGTCAAAACGGAGGGGTTTATCTGGATAGAGGAAATTATCGACATCGTCGAGAAACAGGCCTCATGCCAACTTTATGGTTTGTTAAAACGACCCGACGAAAAATATGTCACTGAACAAGCTTATGATAATCCTAAATTTGTCGAGGATATGGTGCGCGATATCGCCGGAGAACTCAACAAGGACGAACGTATCCGCCAATACATACTGGAATCAGAAAATTTTGAATCGATTCATAACCACTCCGCTTACGCGATGATCGAATACGACAAAGACGCGTGAGATACCCTGATTACCAGTCTTCCAGGGCCTGATTCGCTGATTCGTTGGCTGGCCTTACCACGATTCCAGATTGCGATATCGAAAGCCGATACCTCGCACCATGTTTCATTGGAACAAATACACTTTGCCCAAAGTAAGCGTCCAGAAAGGGTAGTTTAGATTTCATCAGCTGCTTCAATTTCCAAATATTGATTCCTTTTTGCTGTCCCGACAACTGGTAGGCGCTCGGTGCCAGTGAATTAGCCTGTTCTATGTTGGAGTAACGCCCACTTAGGCGTTCGAGTTGATAGTAGCTGTCCAGGCCAATGATGTTGGCCCATCCTTTCCATTTAAGAATTCGCACATCAAGGCGCCACTCGTCACCTGACAACTGAAAATCATCCTGCCCATTCACTATCACAGACTGGTCCGTATTAATGAATTCGAGTAGAAATTTTTGCTCCGCAACCTGTTTGATTGATATCTCGGCAATATCCTTTTCAAAGACTAGTCGGTTATAGGTATTTAAATTGGAGAAAGCCAGCAGCGATACAACAAGAATAAGTAACACAATCATAGTCAGCATACCGTGCAGACTACCAGTGATAATTTTTCGGTCCTTTATCCTGCTTAAAGTCAGCGAAATTAGAATCACAACCAGAATACCGAGAGCAATAACTAGATACCCGAATGGATTCATAGCCCAACGATCAAAAACTTGCTCTGGCCAGAAGTACTAATCCTGGATAACTCAGCTGGGTGTGAAAAAGACGGGTAATGTCCTGGCGTTCGTAGTGAAATTAAGATATTCGTAACCATCTTATTGGTGATGAAGAGGTTTTCAAGTTTGCTGGGCACGTCAATAGTTCGCCTGAAAGTGCCTACATTTGGTAAGAAGTCTTTCGTAATCCAACTGCATTTTCCAGCTTAGACCGTGATCCACCCAAACCCAGATTCCTGGTCGGCCAATACTGGGCTCGGAATGTCGTCGAGCTGACTCAACTGTTGTGAAACAATAGTCGGGCAATTATTTTTTGCTGATATGTGCCCGGCTATCAAACATTTCAGACTCGAGGTATCTATCTGGCGCAACAGCTTGAGTGACTGATCGTTCGATAAATGGCCGAGGTCGCCTGATACTCGTTGCTTGACTGGAAAGGGATAGGGCCCAGTATCGAGCATCGTCTGGTCGTAATTAAATTCTAGCAGCAATCCGTCCAGATGATCATAAGCCTGAATAATATGGGCGGTAATATGCCCCGTATCGGTCAAAATTCCCAACCGTTTCCCACTGGCAACGTGGTGAAACACATACTGAACCGGTTCGCCTGCATCGTGCGGAACGGTGACGGGCAAAATGTCGAAACAGCCAATTTTAATCGAATGACCTCCGCTAACTACCCGATAAGTAAAGCTACTGTCGAAAACAGCGCGAGCGGTGCCGGTAGTCGACCAGACTGAAATATCGTATCGAGTGGCAAGCCGTTCCACACCAGCGCCGTGATCTGAATGTTCGTGCGTGAGTAAAATTGCATCGATATTTTCTGGAGCAAGATCAAGTTTTGACAAACGGCGCTCAAACTGCCGCAGTGAAAAACCACAGTCTATCAAAATAGTCGTCCCTTCGTGACTTACCAGAGTTGCATTGCCCTTGCTGCCACTACCTAAAGACGCTATTCGCATTACTGGCCACTCCAAAATAATTGCTTATTCTGCAATAACCCGGACTTCGGGACATAGCGTCGCCTGTCAATATGGCGATGGATTGCATGTATGCAATTTTTATGCATCAATGCGAGAATGTAACTCAATAGAACATCTATATAGTCGGCTTAGCCGATGCATGAGCATTTGCCGAGGAACACAAATCTGCCAAATAAAATTCACTATTAATTTAGCCGCTTATATATTATTTTAGATGTTCGTAAAGCAGGCTCAAAAATTCGATACCTTCGGGTGAGGTTTCAACCTCGCCGTCGATGTTTTCGATGCTTATCCGAGTTGATTTGTGGCTTTCTTCCGACAATACCAGAACAATCTGCTTTTTTACCGTTTTGGTCTTCGTGGAAAATAGCGAAAAGAAACCCGTATCTTTCACTTCTATATCCACATTGGTATTAACCCGGATCATGCCATCGTTGCTGAATCCACTTTTAAAGCTAGCCCTAACAACTTCAAATTTCATGCGTTCCAGCTGATGCAAGGTACGATACCAGGTACGCGAATACTCTTCCCGAACTAGCAAATAAGATTCGTTCTCTCCATAGTCGGTGTGGAATGAAGCTCTTGGAGCAAAGAGTTTAACGTTTTCCAACTGTTGCTCAACCTGGGCACGCTGCAGACCCAGGTAAATCATCAGGCGCGAAAGCATCTCTACTTCAAGTTCGGTATCTGACTGGCTAATAATCCATTTGGGACTGCTATATTCCCCAATCTGTTGCGTAGTGAGTTTATATATAAACTCAGTACTCCGGTGAGTAATATAAATTCGAACGCCTTGTTCGGGGCCATCTCTCGAAATTCGTGTCCTGAATTGATCCTGACTGGTGGACAATTCTTTAGAAGAAAATAATGAAGCAAAAAACCCCTGTCCGCCTTCTTGCCTGCCCTCTTTACTGAATACCCATTCAGTCTCCATGATGCCAATCACCGGCTCGTCGAGTGCTAATGTAAATCCCTCTGATGCCCAGAATTCCCGGATCGACTGGTATAACTCATCGACCGGTGCGTCCAGGCTAAGCCAGTAAAAGTCTGCAAAGCCTTCAATTTTTAATGATTCTAC
>JADFJT010000189.1 GCA_022566015.1 Pseudomonadota bacterium
AAGAATTCCAGAAATAGTCTAAAAGAGTGATTATCACTTTCGGGTATTAATTTATTAAGGAACCTCTGGTCTATCCGTAAGGTTTACTACCAAGAATTGGCGCAATTTAACAGCAAGCTGTTGATTCACGAATTGATCAGAGGTTCTTCGATGACTGCCCTGGGTGCGTTTGCTGTATGCACATTTGGCCAGAATTAAATTGTAGGAAGATCGGCGGGAAACTTACCAAGAGGTCCGTTGTCTATAGGCAGCCCGGAACACCTTTAATTATTAAATATGAATTTTTATTTCAAGCACACCATAGTAATGGCCTTTTCGGCTACATTAACATTACCTTTTTGGTATGGGCGTCTCGACTGGGATCCGGAAATGCGGCTTTGGCGAGCCATTGGCGACGCCAGTTTTATTCTGCTGTTGTTATTGCTGGTACTAGGCCCGCTGTCCCGCTATTCGCGTTCTGTCGTTAAACTACTGCCGTGGCGACGGGAGTTAGGAATCTGGTTCGCGATTCTAGCCATCGTACACAGCTTGCTCGTATTAGACGGCTGGGTTCGATGGGACTGGATGCGATTCTTCGGTTATGAATTTATTGCCCAACTGGACCGGTATGCCCGAATCGAGCCAGGGTTCGGCCTTTCGAATTTAATCGGAATTATTGCCACCTTCATTGCCCTGCCATTGATGATTACCTCGGCTAATTGGGCGGTTAAGCGCCTCGGCGGTTCGTCATGGAAATGGCTGCACTATGGTGCCTACACCGTGTTCTACCTGGTGGCTTTGCATTCTCTATATTTCTTGTTTATGCACTATACCGAATCGTTTCACCGAGCAGTTCCTGAAAACTTGAACTGGTTTCGATACCCATTTCTGATTGGCGCTCTAGTTTTGCTGACTTTGCAAATGGGTGCGTTTGTCTCGACTATTCGCCGGCGAGGTAGACAGGAATCAAGAGCTTGACAAACATTGGGTGCATTTACAGCCCGATGCAAAAGAGTCAATCAGCCAGGAATCCGTGAAATTATGTTGCGGTGATATTACCGGGTATTAACCCTCTTTCCTTATCGTAGCTCAAACTTCGCTATGAGTACCGGTAGCAACATCAAATTGGCAATCAGCGCGGTCACCATCGCGAAACCGGAGAGCAGGCCGAAATAAATGGTCGGGATAAAGTTCGATAGCGATAAAATAGAAAACCCCAGGACTACGGTTATCGTGGTGTAATAGAGCGCACGCGCAATACTGTTGTGGCAGCGGTTGATCGCGCCCCAGTAATCCTGGTCGAGGGCAAATTCGCTGCGAAATCGATAGATATAGTGGATCGAATTATCCACGCCAATGCCGATGCTGATGGCCGAAATAGTGATCGTCATGATATCGAGTGGAATTCCAGTCCAGCCCATCAGCCCCAGAATTAACCCGGCTGCGATGATATTGGGAATTATCGCCGCGACCGACATGGCGATCGATTTAAACAGAAATATAAACATCAGTAGTATCGCGAAAAACACCGCGCCTATGGTTAAAATCTGCGATTTAAACAGACTCTGTAGCAAATTATTGTACAGTACCGCCATACCGGAAATATTAATCTGCTCGGGTTCCAGGCCCAGATTTTGGGTCAGGTGGATGACTATTTTATCGAGCAGGGCCTGACGTTTTAGCGATTTATTCGATTCGTAGATGCGAATGCTAAATCGGATCTGGTTGCCGTCCTTTGACAGGTAGGGTGAAATCAGGGCTTTCTTTATCTCTTCAGGCAGACGTTTGTAGACCACCGCCAATTTGAAATCACTATAAGCCTTACCATCGTTAAGCGCCTCCAGCAATTGCATTCCAGTATGGATCGAAAGCACCTTACCGGTTTCAGGCAGGCTTTCGAGATAGGCGTGCATTTCGGCAATTTCTTCGAGTCCTTCGGTATTAAACCAGTAACTCGAAGCAGTAAGATCACTGTCCCCGATAGTATCGTCTTCGTATATTTCATCCTCGGGCGCGTCGATGATGATATCCATTGGTGTGGTACCGCCGAGTTTGGCGTCAATCAGGCTCATGCCCTGATAGATTTCGGTATCGCTCTTGTAATAATCGATAAATCGGTTTTCGACCGATAACTGGTGTAAGCCGGACAAACCAATGGCTGTTAAGGCGGCGAATAGTAATAGTGTTGCTTTTTCATGGTTCCGAATAAAGTGTGCCAGAGATGCGGTAATCTTCCCGGTTAGGTCTTTGGTCGAGGTTTGATCGAGTCTGGGCATCAGCATTAATGCCGCCGGAAACAGAGTAAACGCGAGTACAAACGAGATAGTAATGCCGATTACCATCATCCAGCCAAAATCGATCACTGGTCGGATGCCGCTGACCAAAAGTGAGCCGAAAGCCACCATGGTTGTCACGGCCGTGTAAACGCAGGGTATAAATTTACTGCGAACTGTTTCGCTCACCAGATCGAACTGTGAATAATCTGCGTTGAGTGCGGCGAGTTCTCGATAACGCACAATCAGGTGAATGATCAAAGACAAGGTAATAATTAATAATAGTGATACGAAGTTGGAAGAAACCACGGTAACCGGCCACTGCACCCAACCCAGGTACCCGATCATCACCAGCGCGCTGGTCAGACAGGTAGTCAGGGGCAGGAGAACCCAACGTGGGGAACGAAAGGAAAGGGTCAGAATAACGAAAATAAAAGCGATCACTCCGACCCCAAATACCTTTAAATCTGAACGGATAAAGTCGATAGAATCGGCGACTATCATTGGCACGCCGCCGAGATAAAGAGTGGCGTTATCGCGATGCCTATCCATAATTGCCCGTACTTGACGAATAGTCTGGCTCTGCTGTTCGTTCTGCGCCAGATTAAGCACCTTGATTTCTGAACTCAATGC
>JADFJT010000014.1 GCA_022566015.1 Pseudomonadota bacterium
GGGGCTATTTTTCGACTCCACCTTCCCATGTAATTTTCGTATGCATAAGTTTTACCCCAAAGGCCAGATTTATTATTCGTCATATCCGTTTTATCGGGGGAGGATCAGCGTCGACTGCATTCGCTTGTTATATTTTTATTCATTAATGGCTTTGATAACTGCCCTTGGATTTACATCTACGACTTTAAGCAAAACCCTGGCAGCCCCTCTCGGAACTCGAAGTCCTTGCTCCCAATGACGTAAGGTGCCCAACGATATTCCAAAGGTTGCGCAAAAGCGCTGCTGGCTCATTCCAGTTTTTTTTCGAATTGCCTGCACATTAATAGTTTCGGGTTTGTGAACAACCACCTTACTTTTCTTACCTTTGGCGTGCTGAATAGCATTACCCAATCCAGCGCTAATTTCTTCAAATGCTTTGCTCATGACTTTTGACTCCAATATTTCACTAGTTCTATTACCGCCATGGACAATAGCTTCTTCTCTTCCATTGAGATATTGGCTTTCTCATTTTTTCCGAACAGTGCCAGCAAATACAATGGCAACTCTTCGTTATGAAAATAATAGATAACTCGAACGCCACCACTTTTACCACCACCACTTCGGGCCCACCTTAGCTTTCTTATGCCTCCAGTCCCTTGGATAAGAACGCCAGCATTTGGGTTCATTGATAGATAGGCTATTAGCTCTGACTTTTCATCTTCAGAAAGAAGCCGACCAACCTTCCGTTGAAATTACTCGGTTTCAGCAGCAGTAATCATATGAATCTAAGTATGCTCCATTGGAGTACTTAGTCAAGACTAGATGGAGGGTAGCTTAGGAAAGGACTCCAAAAATATAACGTCGCAAATCAGTTGCGCCGCTTTTTGGCGTCAACTGATTTGCATTGTTATGCCTATTTAACTCCAAATTCACTGTCGAAATTCTCGGGCCATATTACTGAATAATCTTCGCCCGTCATCTCTCTAAAAGCTACTACTATTGTTTCTAAGTCGGCTTTTGATAGAACGTCTCTCGCCAAACGGAAGGCTTCTCTAGGGTTATCTGTGTGTATAAAAATATTCATTTCTCCTGCCCCTAGATGATGCCCATCAACGTCATGCTGATCTCTAAGTACAATGCCAAGTTCAGTTTCTATCATGATTAGTCGGTCGAAATCATCTGCAGATGCATCTGTTATCGGAAACTGAATGACCAACTGATAATTCATTATTTATTAGGCATAACAGAGAATTTAAAAGGTCCGTGGCCTGTTAATAATTATTAGCGGGCGACCATTTAATTTATTTGCCAATATAAATGGAGTAGGTAACCTATTGATAACTAGTGCCTTATTTTCCATGTGTTTTGTAAACTCCAATTAGTGTGGCGGTCGGCTTTTGATTTTTCTTGAAATTAGTTGATACGCTAGTACTGTGCCGGCAAGGAGCAACATAACGAAAGGAATCGTAATCATGCCATCAGCCCCCTCTCCATTTCTTCAATCCATTTCTCGTTTTATGACTGTGCGTCGGTACAGCAAACGTACTATCGAGACCTACTTATACTGGATTAAGTATTTCATTATTTTCCATAAAAAGCGACACCCATCTGAAAAGGAGTTCTGTGGACACATCACTTAATTATGCTATTTGTATTCGAGGGCAAGATTAGCGAGAGTAATACTACCGGGCTATCCTCACCACATTACTCAGAGAGGGATTCGTCGACAGACAACCTGCAGCGACTGACCTGATTTCAGGAGGCAGGTTCATCCGTGAACCATATCCTGGCAAGAGAGTGTACTGCTAGTCGTTCTGGCGACGAAGAAAAGCGGGGATTTCCAGATACTCCATACTGTCCTTATCTACGGGTATTTCCACACTATCGCCTACCACTTTTTTACGAATGGCCGTGGGTCTATCTAACTTCTTATAATCGACTTCACCATTTTTCTCTGGCTTTACTGCAGCCAGTGGCGAATCGGCGAGTATCCTGTCTTTACCCAGGCCTGTTGCGACTACGGTGACGCGTAATTCACCTTCCGGCATATCGGCATCAATAACCGTACCAACCACTATACTGGCGTCGTCGGAAGCAAGTTCGGTAATCGCGGTACCGACATCGTCGAGTTCCCCGATAGACAGATCGAGACCAGCCGTTACATTGACCAGGATACCTCGCGCTCCTGATATATCGACATCTTCGAGCAACGGAGAAGAAAGCGCAGCGGACGCCGCTTCCTGAGCGCGGTTTTCCCCCGTCGCCGACCCGGTACCCATCATCGCCATGCCCATTTCCGACATCACGGTGCGCACGTCGGCAAAATCGACGTTAATCAGCCCGGGGCAGGTAATCAACTCTGCAATGCCCTGCACCGCACCCTTAAGCACATCGTTGGCTTTCATAAATACTTCCAGCAGCGATGTCTGTTTGCCCAGTACCGGCATCAATTTATCATTAGGAATAGTGATCAAAGAATCAACTGCGTTGGAAAGCTCCCTGATGCCCATTTCGGCCTGCGCCATACGCTTACTACGTTCGAAACCGAAGGGCTTAGTCACCACGGCGACCGTCAAAATGCCCAACTCCCTGGCAATTTGCGCAATCACCGGTGCGGCACCGGTACCGGTACCACCGCCCATGCCCGCAGTGATGAATAGCATATTGCTACCCTCAATCGCCTCCTGAATTCGCTCACGGTCTTCCAGTGCAGCCTGCCTGCCGATGCCAGGATCGGCTCCGGCCCCGAGCCCCTTGGTGATACTCGAACCAATTTGCATCGTGGCCCTGATATCCATTTTCTTCAAAGCCTGTACATCGGTGTTAACACATATATATTCGACACCTTCGATGCCTGCAGCCACCATGTGCTGGACGGCGTTGCCACCGCCACCACCAACCCCGATAACCTTAATTACCGGGTCTTTCGAGTGTGAATCCATTAATTCAAACATTTTAACTACCTCTCTTGCAAATTTTAATCAAATTCCGAAAAAGCACATCCTGGCCCCCCCAGACTGCGAATACAAAAAAATAGTACATTCTGTACTCTCACAAAATCAGTCGCTGGCCGCTTCTGATTTTGACGCTACATCCCAGTAGCGTAGACACTTTTTAACCTGGCCAAAGAGTTCTTAAAAATTACCCTGAAACCAGCTTTTCATCTTCTTCAGGACACCAGCTTCAGAAGTGTCATCAAGCTGATAACCGGAAAGGCCATTTCGCTGCTTGTTTCCAAACAACAGCAATCCAACCCCGGTTGAATGTATCGGGTTTCGAACCACATCGACCAGGCCTGATACATGTTGCGGAAAACCCAATCGAACTGGCATATGGAAAATTTCCTCCGCCAGTTCGATAGCGCCTTCCATTTTCGCGCTACCGCCGGTTAATACCACACCGGCAGCACAAATTTCTTCGAAACCACTACGTCTGAGTTCAGCCAGTACCAGGCCCAATAATTCTTCGTAACGCGGCTCGACCACTTCTGCCAATGTCTGACGAGCGAGCCTGCGCGGTTCACGGTCTCCGACACTTGGCACTTCTATGGTTTCGTCATCTGCGGCCAGTTGCCGCAAAGCGCAGGCATATTTAACTTTCAATTCATCTGCATACTGCGTGGGGGTGCGTAACGCCACTGCGATATCGTTAGTGACCTGGTCCCCGGCAATCGGAATCACCGCGGTATGTCGTATCGCTCCGTCTGAAAATACTGCGATATCCGTGGTACCGCCACCGATATCGACCAGGCAAACGCCGAGTTCCTTTTCGTCGTCGGTTAGTACGGCTGCACTCGATGCCAATTGTTCGAGAATAATGTCGTCTACTTCGAGTCCGCATCGGCGCACACACTTGATAATATTTTGAGCTGCACTCATCGCACCTGTGACCAGGTGTACTTTCGCCTCCAGGCGCACACCAGACATGCTAATCGGGTCACGAATACCTTCCGAATTATCGATAATAAATTCCTGCGGGAGTACATGCAAAATACGTTGATCTGCTGGAATCGCGACCGCTTTTGCGGCCTCGATCACACGTGAAACATCGGCGGCAGTCACCTCCTTATCTTTGATAGCGACTATGCCGTGAGAATTGATACTACGGATATGGCTGCCCGCGATGCCGGCGAAGACCGAGTGGATTTGGCATCCGGCCATCAACTCTGCCTCTTCCACCGCACGCTGAATAGACTGTACTGTCGATTCAATATTGACCACCACGCCCTTCTTTAATCCTCTCGAAGGCCGGGAGCCGAGACCGATAATTTCGATATCACCCTCCACGGTGATCTCTCCCACTATCGCGACCACCTTGGAGGTACCGATGTCCAGCCCAACGATTAGATTATTGGTGGCCTTTTTAGACATTTGTATTTCTCCACAAAGACGCTTTGTTCCGGTCTCGCAGCACTTCCTTTTTCCACGCCACCGCAAATCCATTGCTATAGCGCAAATCGACCAACTCTATTTCGTTTCGCCTGGGTTGTATTTGCTGCTGATAAATTGTTACCAGACGTTCAACTTTACGTTCGATATCGTCTCTACCCACCTTGATTTTCAGGCCACTGGCAAGTTTAATATCGAGCGCTCCCCTGCTATCCATTACGACACTTACTACTTTTTCATTGAGTGTGCCGAAACGCGTGCTGAGCTGATAATAACGGGAGAGGATTTTTTCTGGGCTGGCATTCACCGAGTGCACCAGCGGTAACTGTCTAAACCTATCGGTAATCGCCCGATATACCACCGCCCTGTTGCTAATCAGATGCTTGTCATCCCAACGTGCTACCGGATTCTTTTCGATGATTTTAATATTCAACCGGTCAGGCCAGATGCGCCGAATCGATACCGATTCAGCCCAGGAATTATTGCTAAGCGTTTTTTGTGCCTGGTGGATATCAAGCGAAAAAAATCCTTCCCCAATAAACGTCTGTAGGGTCGCTTCAACTTCTTTTTGATCGATATATTGAAAGGTACCAGACAACTCGATTGTCCGGATCGGGAGCAATGTATCCTGCTGCGACTGGTACAGGCCGCCAATCAGCAATGGCAACAGCAGAAAAATCCAGTTGTATGATCGGCGCCATTCAAACTCTGCCGATTGCTCGGTGAGACTCCGATTCGCCTGCGCACCCTGTTTATGGATTCTAACCATGACTATCACCCCCGTTCAGCGTTAACTCCAAAATTTTATGTACCAGACTGGGCATTTCCAGGCCAGCTTGCCTTGCTGCCATCGGTACCAGGCTATGGTCAGTCATTCCTGGTACCGTGTTGATCTCGATAATCCAGGGTTGCAATTCTTCATCCAGCATCAGGTCTACACGACCCCAATGTTTGACGCCCGTCACTCGAATGGTTTGCTCCACCAGTCGATTGATTTCAGCAACCCGGTCATCGTCGAGTCCACTGGGGCAGGTATAAATAGTATCGTCCGCCAGATACTTGGCCTCGTAATCATAAAACTCACGTGGGGTTTCCAGTTTAATTAGCGGCAATACGGTCCGGTCCAGAAATCCGGCGGTGTACTCCCCACCACTGATGAATTTCTCCGCGAAAACTGCGCCATACTCACCTGCGGTTTTCCAGGCGGGCAGCAGATCGTCAGCACTGTGTACCGGTGTCATTCCAATGCTGGAGCCTTCCAGGTTCGGCTTGACGAATACGGGTAAGCCGAATTCATCCAGCAAACGAGTACAGTCTTCTTCGCTATTGAGTTCCAGAAATTCAGGTGTCGGAATCGCACATCCGCGCAGGATCCTTTTCGTTGCCAGCTTGTCCATCGCCAGCGCCGACGCACCCAATCCGCTACCCGTATAAGTAATGCCAAGCAAATCCATTACCGCCTGGATCGTACCGTCCTCACCGCCACGACCATGCACGACATTAAACACGCGATCGGCCTCGAGGTTGATCAACTGGCTGATCGCGTCTTGCTGCAAATCAAGCTTATAAGCATCGATACCGGCATCGATCAAACCCTGGTAAACCGCATGACCGCTGTTGAGCGATACTTCGCGTTCAGCCGAAGTCCCACCCATCGCTACCGCAACTCTGCCACAACGTTTTGCAGATTCGGCGTCTGGCATCAAATTCGTATAGTTCATCACGCCTCTCCGACAATGCGCACTTCGGTTTCTAGCTTTACGCCAAATTTCTGCTCAACCGTTTGCTGGATATATCTGATCAATGCCTCGATATCGCTGGCTCGAGTTTGTGGTTTACTGATAATAAAATTCGCATGCTTTTCGGAGACACAGGCACCGCCCTGGCAATGTCCTTTTAATCCGGCGCTTTCGATCAGGCGAGCAGCATGATCACCCTCAGGGTTTTTAAAAACGGAACCGCAGGATGGCTGACCTATCGGCTGACTTGCGTTACGCTTTTGCAGCATCTGCCTGATACCTGACGCCTGTCCAGCCTCTCTGGGCGCAAAACGAAATACAGCCGATACAAACCACTCGTCCTCAGCGCCAGCAACACTACGATAAGCAATAGTAAACTCAGAAGGCTTACGATCGATTAATTGCCCCTGCCGGTTTATCATCGTCACGCGCACAACATGAGACCAGGTTTCGCTCCCGAATGATCCCGCATTCATGGCCAGTGCGCCGCCCACGGTACCTGGAATACCTGCGAGAAATTCACCACCGCTGAGTTCGTGTTTGAGGCAAAGCTTTGCGACCCTTGCATTGGTCACCCCCGAATCGGCCAGTATGCTGCCGTCATCTAGCAGTTCGAGTCGGTCCAGTGCGTTCAATGGGGCAATTACATCCCCTCGAATACCGCCGTCGCGTACCAGCATATTGCTACCCAGCCCAATCCAGGTAATCTCTGTATCGGGCTCCAGCACCGCGAGATAAGCCTGTAAATCGGATAAATCGAGTGGGATGTAGTAACGCTCGGCATTGCCACCCACGCGCCAGCTGGTATGCTTCGACATGGGTTCCTCGTGCAGTAGCTGCCCACCGTATGTGGTCGCTTTGTCGCTGTTCATAAACCGCTCCGAGCTTCGAGAAACCCGGCTGACCAGGTTCCAATGCTGCCTGCGCCCAGGGTCAGGAAAATATCACCATCCTCTAACATATCCTCGATTATTTGATCGAGTGCCTCGAAATCTTCGACAAACACCGGGTCAATCTTTCCACGAACCCGAATCGATCGGGCCAGGGCTCTGCCGTCGGCATCCTTAATGGGTTTCTCCCCGGCAGGGTAAACCTCGAGCAACACCAATCGATCAACCTCGGAGAGGACCTGGGTGAAATCCTCGAACAAATCCCGGGTTCTACTGAACCGATGCGGCTGAAATACGACGGCCAGTCGTTTGTCTGGCCAGGCAGCACGTATACCCTCGACCGTGGCCTTGATTTCGTTTGGATGATGAGCATAATCATCGATGTGCATGACACTGCCACCGCCTATTGGCACATTTTCACTAATCTGAAAGCGTCGTGCTATCCCTGAAAATTCGGCCAGTGCACTCGCTATCGCATCGCGACTGACTTCTAGCTCCCAGGCAATCGCGATCGCGGCCGTGGCATTAAGCACGTTGTGTCTTCCAGTCATATTCAATTCAATATCGAACGCCTGCCGGTCATCTGGAAGCATTACCGTAAAGCTTGTTCTGGCACCTTTAGCTATAATGCCTGTGATACGAACGTCCGCGTCTTCCGACTCTCCGTAAGTCAGTAATGGGCGCGCGATCTCGGGCAGGATTTCACGCACCACCGGATCGTCGATACACACTACGGCTAAGCCGTAAAATGGCAGGTGATGCAAAAATTCGACAAAGGTTTGCTTTAGGCGCTCGAAATCACCTTCGTAAGTGGATAAATGGTCTTTGTCGATATTGGTCACGATTGACATCATCGGTTGCAGGTAAAGAAACGACGCATCGCTTTCATCGGCCTCGGCAACCAGGTAATCGCTTAGCCCCAATCGGGAATGGCTGCCTGAACTATTGAGCATACCGCCAATCACGTAGGTCGGATCGATATTCCCCCGAGCCAGGACGCTGGCGACCAGACTCGTGGTAGTGGTCTTCCCGTGGGTACCCGCAACTGCAATGCCACGCCGAAAACGCATCAGTTCGGCGAGCATTTCGGCACGACGAACGATCGGTATACGCTGCGCTTTTGCGGCCACTAATTCCTCGTTGGCATCGTCGATCGCACTTGAAACCACGACCACATGTACGCCCTGGATATTCTCGGGCTTATGACCTATGTGTATCTTAATGCCCAGTTTTCGCAACTGAATGACCATCGCACTTTCGGAAATATCCGAGCCGCTGATCGCGTACTCGAGATTATGGAATACTTCGGCAATACCACTCATGCCAGCACCGCCAATTCCGATGAAGTGGATATTTTTGATGCGCCGCATAAAGTGTTTGGAACTTAAGGGCATAACGTCGCTCCCGCGAGAATACCCATCCCCAGGCGTTCGGTTGCATCGATTTTCGCCTGCGCTCGTGCGCGAACCGACGTCGCGATTAATTCATCTCGATTTTGTTGAAAGTAAAGTAGCAACAGTGCCAGGGACTCGGCCCCGAGTTTGTCTTCAGTCAGGATACGGGCGGCCTGTTTTTGTTCTAAAAAGCGCGCATTATGGTATTGATGATTATCTACCGCGTAGGGAAACGGGATCAGAATCGATGCAATACCGACAGCACTCAATTCGGCAATAGTGAGCGCACCTGCCCGACAAACCACCAAATCTGCCCACGCGTAAGCACTACGCATATCGTCTATAAATTCGACTATCTCGGCCTCCACCCTGGCCTCACGATACCAGGCTTCACAGGCCTGCAAGTGGTCCTGCCCACACTGGTGTTTTATACCAGGGCGTTGATCCGCATCGATTTGTGCAATCGCAAGTGGCAACTCCCTGTTTAGCCGCGCCGCCCCAAGGCTACCGCCGATGACCAGCAATTTCATCGGCTCACCGGCGTGCGACGCCAGCCTGATTTCGGGGGCTGGCAAATCGGTTAGCTCTGAGCGTACCGGATTGCCGATAAATTCACTGCGGGGTATATTTTTCGTAGCTTCTGGAAACCCAAAATAACTGCGCCTTGCAAAACGACTAAGCAACCGGTTAGTCAATCCAATAACCGCATTTTGCTCGTGTAGAAAAAGCGGAATTTTGAGAATCGAGGCCATTAAACCACCGGGGCCAGTAACATATCCCCCCATGCCCAATACCGCTTTTGGACGCAGTCGTCGCAGCATGAAAAAAGCCTGCCAGCAGGCTCGAATCAGTTTGAACGGAGCCATAACCAGTGCAACCGCCCCCTTGCCGCGTAAACCCTGAATACTGAGCCATTCGATTGTAAAATTGGCCGCTGGCACGACACGCGCCTCGATACCGGCACGCGTTCCAATCCATACAACGGTTTCCCCGCTGGCGCGCAAATACTCGGCCACTGCCAGCGCAGGAAACACGTGACCACCGGTACCACCGGCCATGATTACGATAGGCTTGTTGGTCGACTGCGTCATGCTGATATACGCCGATTAGCATGTCGAAAAGATAAACGCCGGTCTTTAACAATCGGTATATCTCGTTTGAACTGGTATTCTCGAAACACTCGCAGCACCAGCCCGATGGCTAGCGACATGCTCAAAATACTATTGCCACCATAACTGACAAACGGCAATGTCATCCCTTTGGTCGGCAATGCGCCCAAATTGACCCCGATGTTAAATACTGCCTGCAGCGTTATTAATAGTCCAACACCGTAAGCCAGATAAGCGCCAAACGCCTGCTGGTTCAGTAATGCCATTTTACCAATTGCAAAACAACGCAGACCGAGTAAAGCGTATAACACGATCAGAAACACTGTGCCTGCCAGGCCAAATTCTTCTGCGTAAATGGCAAACAGAAAATCGGTATGTGCTTCGGGTAAATAAAATAATTTTTGAATACTGCCGCCGAGACCGGTACCAAACCAGCCTCCGCTGCCTATCGCAATTAACGACTGTGTCAACTGAAATCCGCTGTTAAATGGATCGGCCCAGGGATCGATAAATGAGGTAATACGTGAGAGGCGATAGGGTGAAGAAACAGCCAATAAACCCATGATGCAAAGGGTTCCAGTCAGAAAAACAGCAAACTGCCCGAAACGCACGCCACCAAGAAACATCAGCCCCAGCCCGGTTAGCAGTAGTATTGCGGCTGCGCCGAAGTCTGGTTCGAGTATCATCAAGCCGCTGGCAAAAGCCATAATCAACATTGGCTTAACGAAACCCATGGTATTGGTTTGTATCTCTTGTGAGCGACGGATCAAATAGCCGCTAAGGTAAATGATTAAAAACAGTTTTGCCACTTCCGATATCTGGAATGTAAACACGCCAAAATTCAACCAACGCGTACTACCGTTAACCGTGTGACCAACCCCTGGAATTAACACACCGGCAAGCAGTATGATCGAACCCAGCATCAGCAACATGCCGTTTTTATTCCAGAATTCGAGAGGAATCCTGTAGGTGATCCAAACCAGAGCCAGGCTCAACACAATGCGAAGGAACTGCCGTTTGGCATAGTAAAATGGATCGCCAGTCTGCTGGTCGGCAATACCAATCGATGCCGAGAACACCATAATCAGGCCAATTAAAATTAATATCAGGTATATCAACAGGATACTGCAATCGATACTGGGTGGCAGCTTAAAGCTGGGTGCCACTGGCTGCAAACCACCTCGTATCGCCTGATCAGTGCGGTAGCTAGACACCGAGTAAGCCTCGTACCTGTCGCATGAAGTCGTCACCCCTGGCTTCAAATTTTTCATACATATCGAAGCTGGCGCAGGCCGGGGCGAGTAATACACAATCGCCACGCTCGGCCTGTCCATAGGCCCTGGCGACCGCGCATTTCATGCTGTCGACGCGTTCGATTCGGGTGGCCCCGCTCCAGGCCTGCTCGATAAGATCCGCATCTACGCCCATTAACAGAACAAGCTTCACGCGTTGTTTGAGAACCGCGTAAAGTGCACTCATATCGGCCTTCTTGGACTGTCCTCCCGCTATCAAAATAACCGGTCGGTCGCGACCTTCGATAGAAGCTTTTGCGGCACCCACATTGGTCGCCTTGGAATCGTTAATCCACTCGACACCGTCAACCTCGGCTACCCACTGAGCACGGTGAGGAATACCCGAAAATAGTTTCATCGCTTCGATAATTGCAGGCTTCGAGATTCCCGCCTGATGCGCGAGCGCCATCGCGGCCAGACAATTGGCCCAGTTATGTCGGCCCGAGATTTTTAATTCATTCACATTGAGCCAGGTATCAGTCCGATGCGCGAGCCAGATACCATCGTCGTGGACAAGGCCAAAATCCGCATTGACAGCGGGATTCAGGCTAAAGCTAATATCACCGTCGCCATGTCGGGTAGTTTCATCGTCGCTGTTACTGACGCAAGCCATTGCACCCTGGTAAATTTTTAGCTTGGCCTGTATATAGTCGGTGTAGCTTTGATATCGATCCAGGTGATCCTCTGATACATTGAGTACCGTAGCAACCACAGGCTTGAGCGAGTGGGTGGTTTCTAGTTGATAACTGGACAATTCGAGTACGTACCAATCGACAGACGTCTGTAATAAATCCAGCGCAGGCGTTCCGATATTGCCACCGACACCGACGCGCTTACCATCGCACTCGATCATGTTACCGAGTAGCCTGGTCACTGTACTTTTGCCGTTCGACCCGGTAATTGCCACTACCGGTTTTTCGGCTGCCTGCGCGAATAGTTCGATATCGCCGATGATAGACTTGCCCATTTCGGCTGCCTGCCTGATCTGCGACTGGTGGATCGACAATCCAGGACTCACTACCAGGGCGTCGGCCCATTCGACCAATTCGGCATCCAGCACCTGCCTTTTGATCTCTGCCTCTGGAAACCGACTTTTTAGCTGTTGTAAGTAAGGTGGTACATCTCGGTTATCCTGCACCTTGCAGTGGTAGCCATGCCTGAGTAAATAGCTTGCCACCGAGAATCCGGTAAGACCCAGCCCCACGACCAGATAATTCAGGTCTTCGTGTTGGAGCTGCTGCTTATCCATTGATAACATCACCGAATCTTCAAACTCGCGAGACCGATCAATACCAGTACTACGGTAATGATCCAGAAACGTACGATGATTCTCGGTTCCGGCCAGCCCTTTAGCTCAAAATGATGGTGCAGTGGGGCCATACGGAATATTCGTCTTCCGGTTAACTTAAACGACACAACCTGCAAAACGACCGAAATTGTCTCTACCACGAATATCCCACCCATGATAAACAACACCAGTTCCTGGCGTACGATCACCGCGATGACACCGAGCGCGGCTCCGAGTGCCAGCGCACCGACATCACCCATGAAAATCTGCGCCGGGTACGTGTTAAACCATAAAAATCCGAGACCAGCACCTACTATGGCACCGCAAAATACAACAATTTCACCGACTCCAGGCACGTAAGGAATTCCAAGATAGCTGGAGAAATTAAAATTACCGGTGAGATAAGCGAATACGCCCAGTGCACCGCCGACTAGTACCGTGGGCAAGATAGCCAAACCATCAAGACCATCGGTCAGGTTCACCGCATTACTGCTACCGACTATGACAAAATAAGTTAACACCACGTACATCCAGCCAAGGTCGAGCAGGATATCCTTTACAAATGGTACGATGAGCTGTGTTTCAATCGGATATTGTGCGGTGTAAAACAGTACCAGAGCCGCACTCAGTGCAATGACTGATTGCCAGAAAATCTTCACCCTTGCGGGCATTCCTTTCGAATTACCGTGAACAATTTTCTTATAATCGTCGACCCAGCCAATGATTCCAAATCCGATCGTTACGTACAGGACTATCCATACAAATCGTGAAGATAAATCGCTCCACAGGAGCGTGCTAACGACTATAGCGACCAGAATCAGCGCACCACCCATAGTCGGTGTGCCGGCCTTGGAGAAATGGCTTTCGGGCCCATCCTCGCGTACACGCTGCCCAATATTGTAACTGTTGAGATAACGGATTAGATAGGGACCAACGATTAGCGATATCACCAGTGCGGTAAGTACCCCGAGTATCGAGCGCAGTGTCAGGTACTGGAATACATTGAATCCACTATGGAACTCTGAGAGATATTGCGACAGGCTATACAGCATGGTTAATACCCTCACCTTTTTCTTCATCGGCTATTTTGTGATTGACCAGGGCCCCGACCAGGTTCTCCATCGCGGCACTACGTGAACCCTTGACCAGCAATATTACGCCCCGGTGGATTTGCCTAAGAATGCTATCCGCCATATCGCTAATTTGCTCGAAGCAATAACCTGAATCGCCAAATTCCTGACTCGCTAAACAGCTCATCGGGCCCACTCCAAACAACTTTTCAACCCCGAATTTTTTGGCGGTCTGGGCCGCTTGCCGATGCAATTTCTCGGTGTCGGCACCTAGCTCACCCATGTCGCCAAGCGCCAGCCAGGCATGTCCTTTTTGTGCACAAAGCACCTTGATCCCCGCTTCCAGCGAATCAGGATTAGCATTGTAAGTATCGTCGATCACTCGACTATGCTGCGGTCCCTGCAGCATTTGCAGCCGTCCCTTGACGCCGGAAAAACCGCTCAGGTTTTTCATCGCGATCTGAAATTCAACACCGGCCACCACAGCTATGGTAACTGCAGCCAGCGCATTCCTGGCGTTATGCTCCCCCAATACGCCGAGCTTCGATTCGTGCTTTTTATCGTGATAACGAGCAATCAGGGACAGGCCCTCCAGGGTCGCTGCCCAACTGCCACGAATGTCAGCATCACCGTCCAGTGCGCAGCTTATTTTGTGCTCGGCAGCACATATCGAGGTCCAGTACTGACTCGCCGATTCGTCAAAATTAAAAATTGCGTGGTGATGCGACTGGCAATATGCGTAAAGCTCTCCTTTTGCCTCAGTCACGCCCTGCAATGACCCGAATCCGGCCAAATGAGAGGTCGCTGCATTATTAACGTAAACGATATCTGGGTCGGCTATTTGCGCCAGACTGGCAATTTCTCCTGCATGATTGGCTCCCAGTTCGACAATCGCGTAGCGATCATCCACGCTCAATTCCAGCAGGGTCAACGGCAGGCCGATATCATTGTTGAAATTACCCTGGGTCGCGTGCGTGGGTGCCTGTTTACTCAGTATCCTGTGCAGCATTTCCTTTACCGTGGTTTTTCCGTTACTACCCGTGAGTGCGATTACCCTGGCCCGACAGGCATGACGCCAGTGATTTGCGAGCTGCGCCATCGCCAACCTGCAATCGGTAACCCGTAATTGCGGAATTTCACAATCGATTTCCTTCTCCACCAATGCGGCTACCGCTCCATTTTTGAAGGCACTGTGAACATAATCATGCCCATCCAGGCGATCACCTCGGATGGCTATAAACAGCCGGTCCGCGCAATCCTTGCGGCTATCGATAACTACACCCCTAAACAGCGCTTCTGGTGGCCTATGGTCAGGGTCACCCACTAATTCGTTTAGTTTTAACAGGTTCATTTCGATCATGTCGATGCCTGTATGATGCGTTGCACCACGTGTCGATCGCTAAACGGAATGCGATCGCGTCCGATAATTTGTTCCTGTTCGTGACCTTTTCCGGCAATCACCACCAGATCGTCAGCGCTGGCCTCGGACAGCGCGTATTCGATAGCTGCCTGTCGATTGTGCACCACACAGACACTCTCAGGGTGGCGCATGCCTTTAAGAATTTGATCGACTATTTCTTCCGGGGATTCGGTACGCGGGTTGTCGTCGGTAATAATCACTCGATCTGCGAGCTCTTCGACCGCGCTCCCCATGCCTGCTCGCTTGCCCTGATCGCGATCACCACCGCAACCAAAAATGCACCAAAGCTGGCCGCTGGTGTATTCACGGCAAGTGCTTAAACAGGCTCGCAAGGCCTGTTCGGTATGCGCAAAATCCACCACCACCGTGGCGAGATTACTGGAACCTTTAAATTTTTCCATTCGCCCCGGGATTGGTTGCAAACCACTTATCGCCGCTTGAATGTGATCGTGATCGAATCCAAGCGCAATCAGACTGGAAATACAGGCGAGCGTATTCTCAATATTAAACCGCCCCATCAACGAGGTACTCGCCCGAACCTCCCCTCGCGGTGTTGCTACGCGCATGTCGAGGCCCTGGTCGGTCACTTCACTACTCAATAGCCTGACCTCTACATCGGCAGGCGTGGTCGAAGTCACCGATGAGTAACGCACCGATGCCTCGGACTGGAATTCCTGACTCAGGCTGCGGCCTAATTCATCGTCGATATTCAATACCCGGGATGATAAATCGAACTCACGGAAAAGCTTTGCCTTGGTGTCGGCGTATTGTTCTTGGGTTCCATGATAATCGAGGTGATCACGCCCCAGGTTGGTCAGTACTGCAATATCAAACTGGCAGCCGTTGACACGGAACTGGGCGAGCGCATGCGAGGATACTTCCATGACCACGTATTCGCATTGCTGCTGATAGAATTCGTGCAGCCAGGACTGCAGCGTTACCGCATCGGGCGTGGTGAGTAAGGTTGGCTGCAACTGGTTGTCGAGTCCATAGCCGAGCGTACCGATACTAGCAACTTTTTTACCTATTTTTCCCAGTGCCTGGGTGAGCAAGTGAGTGACGCTGGATTTTCCGTCGGTTCCGGTAACGCCGATAATCTTTAGTTTTTTACCGGGTTCGTCGTAAAAGCGACTGACGATCTCTCCATTGATCTGGCTTAAGCTTCCTATCGGTATCCAGTGGGTCTGGATTTGCTTACTTAATAGTGGGATACGCTGATCGCAATACTCATCCTGCGCGTCGTACATGACCGCGACCGCTCCTGCTTTGATCGCGTCGATAGAAAAATCAATACCATGGGTTAAGATACCCTGCATCGCGATAAACAATGAACCTTTGCGCACTCTCTGACTATTACTGACAATATCGACAATTTCGATTTCGGGGATGGTTTCACTAGTTTCAAAATCACGCAGCAACTCGACCAGCGATTTACCTGAACACTGGGCTTTGCGGGTCATCACGCCCCCTGCTCCGTGTCTGTAATGCCGGCCTGCAGAGCCGGTAAGTCATCGGGCGCTATATCCAGAATTCGCAGCGCGTTCGACATCACTTCCTGAAAAACCGGCGCTGCCACCTTGCCGCCGTAATATCCGTTTTGTGTCGGTTCATCGATCATCACCGCCATCACCAGCCTTGGATTACTGGCTGGGGCAATTCCGGCAAAAACAGCGATATAGTTGTCTTGCTGATAACCACCGTCGGTGCTCTTTTTAGCGGTGCCGGTCTTCCCCGCGATACGATACCCCGGTATAGCTGCCCTCGTTGCAGTACCACTGGAACCGACTACCTGTTCTAACATTTCCATCATCATCGCCGCCGTCGATGGTTTCATCACATGACGCATAATCTGATTTTCAATCGCTTTTTGTGGTTCCTTCTTGATCAGGCTGAGCTCTATTTCCTGTCCGCCATTGGCGATCACCGCATAAGCCCTGGCCAGTTGCGTTATCGATACCGACAATCCGTAGCCAAACCCCATGGTCGCGTGATCCAGTGTCTGCCAGTCCGAATAGTGGCTGAGGTATCCGGCCGACTCAGCAGGAAATGAGACCCCTGAAGGTTCACCAAAACCATAGTTCTTAAACGATTGCCACAGGTCTTTGGGCCGCATCGACAGTGCGATACGCGACGCACCGACATTGCTCGATTTTCGCAATACGCCGGCGAGATCGAGCTCGCCATAATTTCTGATATCCTTGATCGGATGGCCTTTAACCATGAACCAGCCTGGTGCTGTATCGATTCGACTTTCGTTATCGAACAGACCTCGATCGATAGCGGCGGCAAGCGTAAAAGGCTTGATTGCCGAACCTGGCTCGAATACATCCGTTAATGCTCGGTTACGACGTTGCGCTGGATTTTGGTTCTTACGCTGATTTGGGTTATAGGATGGCTGGTTTACCATCGCCAAAATTTCACCGGATCGCACATCCAGCAATACCGCACTGCCGGATTTCGCCGCATGATAATTAATCGCACGTACAAGACTGCGATAAGCGATGTATTGCAGTCGCATGTCGATACTGGAAGTCAGGTCGTTACCAGAGCGAGCAGGTTTTACCTGTGCAATCTCCTCCACCACCGCACCTTTGCGATTGCGGATGACTCGGCGTTGTCCAGGTTGAGCTTTTAACCAATCCTGGTAAACCAGCTCCAGACCTTCCTGCCCACGATCATCGATATCGGTATACCCGACTATATGAGATACGACTTCCCCTGCTGGATAGTAACGATGGTATTCACGTTGCAAATAGACCCCGTCGACACCCTCTGCTACCTGTTTTGCCAATTCAGGCTCTAAGTGCCGCTTCAGGTAGACAAATTCCTTGTCGGCCTTTTGTTTGAGCATCGAAATAGTTTCCGGGTAGTCAAGTTTTAACTTTTTAACCACCTGTTTAAGCGCCGATAGATTTCGTAGTATCTCGGCCGGATTGACCCAAACCGAATCAACGGGTGTGCTGATGGCCAGGGGCGTTCCATATCGATCCGTTATCGTACCCCTGTAGGCCGGGGTTTCTATGGTGCGAATTTGTCGTTGCACACCCTGGTTGGATAAAAAATCTTTATCGACAATCTGGATATATAAAGCCCGTCCGATCAGAGCCGACAGCAGCCCCATCAACACTAGGATCACGAAATAGTGCCGCAGCGCGTAAAACCTGATCGGGTTCGGGTTAAAACTTTGCTGTGTTTTGCTCATGGTAATAGCACGACTTGCACATTATCGGGCAGTAGCATTTTGAGTGCCTTGCGCGCTTTTGATTCCACATTACTATGGGTTGCGAGCGTACTATTTTGCAGCTGCAATCGCCCCCACTGGATAACCTGCTGATCCTGCAATTTCTGAACAGTTCTGAGTTCGGCAAACAATATGCGGCTTTCATGTTTAACGTAAACCACGGTCAGTGCACTGCTGACAACCATCGCTACCAGCAGCGTTAACCAGTAGATTCTGGCCATCAGGCAATTCTCTCGGCGATTCGCAGTACCGCGCTTCTAGCCCTCGGATTCAATTCCAGCTCTTTGACCCCTGCTTTGATCGCTTTGCCTACCAGCTTGAGACGAATAGAAGCTATTAATTCGGAGTCGCGCACAGGCAACCCGCGCGGAATTTTGGGTCTACTGCTGTGGTTTTTGAAAAATCGTTTTACCAGACGGTCTTCGAGCGAGTGAAAACTGATCACCAGGAGGCGGCCACCAATTTTCAATAAGTCAAACATGGAGTCCAGGAAATAACCAATGTGGGCCAGCTCCTGATTAATATGAATACGAATAGCCTGAAAACTGCGTGTTGCAGGATGTTTATGGCGTTTACCTTGCGGCACACACCCGCGGATCAATTCAGCCAGACTAGCCGTATCATCGATTGCCGTTAGTTGCCGGATTTCGACTATCTTACCTGCGATGCGTCGCGCATAGCGTTCCTCACCAAAATCCCAAAGCACTCTGGATATATCCGCCTCGTCCGCTCGCGCTAGCCATTGGGCGGCCGATTCGCCCTGGGTAGGGTCCATCCGCATATCGAGTGGACCGTTTTTTTGAAAACTAAATCCTCGCGTCGCGTCGTCCAGTTGGGGTGAAGAAACACCCAGGTCCAGTAACACACCATCGATACTTTGCGTCAAATCCATCGTGACCAGCCTTTCGTACAAGTGAGCATAGTCGTCGTGAAAAATCGTTACCCGACTATCTTGACCCATGGATTCTTGCGCCGCCTTGATCGCATCTGGATCCTTGTCCATCACAATCAGGCGTCCATTTTTATCCAGGCAGCTAAGAATCGACTTTGCATGGCCGCCTCGACCATAGGTGCCATCGACATAAACACCACCGGGCTGAACGTTTAATTTCTGCATGACTTCGTCGTGCATTACCGGTGCATGACTGAAGTCTGGTTCGGTCATAAGGTCAACTCTGCCAGGGCTTCAGGCAAATCGCCGCCCGTTTTATCGGCCAGCCACTCTTCCATGCGCTGGCCCCAAACGACTTCATCCCATAATTCGAATTTCTTTCCCTGACCGATCAGGACCACTTTCTTTCCAAGCTGCGCGTACTCACGAAGCGGGTTAGATAGTAACATTCGACCATTGTTATCGACTTCGACATCGGTCGCGTGACCGATAAGCAGACGCTGGATGCGTCGGGCTACCGGGTTAAAGCTGGGTAGGGATTCGATTTTTTCTTCGATACTTTCCCATTCGTTGAGCGGGTATATGAGAAGGCAGGGTTGTTCGGTATCGATGGTAATAACCAGCTGGCTATCGCATATTTCAACCAGGCGCTCACGGTAACGCGCTGGCAGCACGATTCTGCCTTTCGCATCCAGTGATAAATTGGAAACCCCTCGAAATCTTTGCACGCCTCAACCCATAGTTATGCCACTTTGTGACACTTTTACCCACCAGACGACACAATATTGCTTTTATAGGGCACAAGTCAAGCACTTTCAGGGTTTTGAATTAGGGTTTTTCCCAATAATGTCAATAACTTAGCGTAAAAATGTCACATAATTCGACATATGTTCAAGTAAAACGAAGACTTAGCGACGTTACTTAAAGCTATACATTAACTAGTGTTGTTTTTTTGGCGTATTTTTAAGCAATTTGGATAAGGTAAGTCAGCCTGTAAGCCGGGTTCTGTCGAGGATAATCATTCATCTGGACTGAAAGTCACCTTTCAGCCTCAAGCGACCAACCCGAAAACGACGCGGACCACGTCATAGTTTTCCTATTTGGTCTTGCTCCGAGTGGGGTTTACCATGCCACTTCTGTTACCAGAAGCGCGGTGCGCTCTTACCGCACCCTTTCACCCTTACCAGTCGAAACTGGCGGTCTACTCTCTGTTGCACTGGCCGTAAGCTCACGCCTCCCAGACGTTATCTGGCACTCTGTCCTGTGGAGCCCGGACTTTCCTCCAGCCCCAGTAATCATTTAAGACCTGAGACCAGCGATTATCCAGCTGACTTGACGCAGATGATACCCGAAATTGATTATCGGAGTCGAATGATTAATACGCCCAATCAGAAGCTATTTTTGTTGACGCTTTAACGGCTGGAAAACAATATTAAGGCTGGCCTTTCGCGCGCGTATCCGAATAATGCAATCCTGGTCATACCCTATTGCAAGCTTCGTTGTTGTATGGAGTACTTGCTTACACGCCATCCACAATAAATAGTGTGCACTCTGAATTTTTTAGGCGTATAGGTTTTACTGGAGCATATTCGTCTGAATCTACGAAGGCCTGTGCGCTTTTGACATCGGGAAATTCTATAATCACAATACTGAGTAGGCGTCCACAATGCATTTTCTCGAACATCGAGTACCCCGCCTCTGACTCGATAAACACCCCCGAATTTTTCCGCAATCGGCCTGGCAAGATTTTTATATTCTTCATACGCTGCTGGATTTGTGATATTGACATCGACAATAAGGTACGCGCTCATAGATTTTCTCCTGGGCTATAAATACAAAAATCCTGGATCAGCGGCCGGAGCAGGTGTAGATTCAGGAGATTCGACTAGATTATCCCGTTATCGGGTATCTTCGAAATCATCTGCTAGTTCTCTCGTCAGCAGGCCTGCTGATACCTCTTTACATCCAGACGTATTTTGCCCGGCCCATAGGGGTGGGAAATAACCGCTACCCTGACTTTCGGCCCTGGCGCGTATGGGTGCGATGGCCGACGCCGCGAGGGGAAATGCAGGCACGGCTGCACTGACAGGATCCAGTTCCCTCATGATGCCGCGCGCGTTAGAAACCGGCCATGTAAGATCACTGCCCTGCACACCAGCCATCGGGGCTTGAATGATCGGGAGCGGTATTCCAGTTAGTTGCTGCAGATTCATCGGGTTTCCATCTCAATTATTCAGAGCCCATCGGCTGCTTTGGTGCACAGACGAGGGCCATGCGCGTAGTGCAAGCTATTGTCTTAAGTAACCGGCGAATTTTACTATGCCAGGCCTTATATCCACCGCCTCACCCTCGATCTATAGGACTCAAATTCCTTAGCAAATAGTACTTCAAGCACTTTTTCCTCAGGCACTATTTGAAATACTGTTATATACCAAATAAACAAAAGCAAAATCGCAATATTAAAGACGCTTCCAAGCCATATAGTCCAGCCGATTAATATAAACAGAAAGCCCAGGTACATTGGATTTCTACTCAATTTATACACCCCGGTATCGACTAAATTTGCTGCCTTTTTTGGCTTCCTGGGATTCATGGTTGTGTCAGCCTTTCTAAAAGAAAATGCCGCCGATATATTAATGGCAAGTCCAGCCAGAAATATTAATATGGACAGAGGAACGACCACTGCTGATTCAAGCGGGGCATGGTTGCTTAGCAGGGATACTCCCCACATTAATACTGAAAATATCAATGCTATCAACGGTGGTGGAATCTTTAGCTTCATTTAACGCACCAATTATTTAAAATATTAACACCCCCGCGGCATCAGCAAAGTGCGCACGCAGCGGGCACCATGTCCGACTGCATGCCTCTATGAGTGTGCCAGGGGATAAAACTCGTGAAAGAATCGATGTTATGGATCAAGATCAATACTCGGTCGTTATGCTGAATCTTGCCAGCGAGCATCTCCCCTCTCCAGTGATATAGCATGACAGAATTAATATTTAAATCTTCTGCAACGTCTGCTGCTTGTATATCCGGGTGATTCGTGACGGTAATAGTTGTGTGTTTTGATTGATATTTATAATAGGCATGAATTTTTTTTCATCTGGCACCTCTTCATATTACATTAAAATATGGTTTCAACTTTTTCAGGGCAGGTTCAGACTTAATTGGCGCGTTTGTTAGATGCCTGTACTCAACTATTAATGTCTATTCTCTCAAGATTAAAATTTCCCGAGCTATCTTTACTGACCCGTAAAGCAAAATTAAATCTATCTATATCCATGCATAAATCGAAATCTGACGGAGGACTCCACGGTTTCTCTGGATCAAAAAATCTCGCCGAAAAAGGCGATTCCCTCATTGTTTTTACGGCCTCATACTGATCAAAATCCTGATTATTCAACAGGCTCTCAATATACTCTGCACAGAGATCATCTTCATCAGAGGCCTTTATAGCCTCAAGCCCCATTTTAACCAGAGTTACTTTCTCAGGATTTCTACTTTTAATGTATTCAGAGGTAGCCTTTGCATTTACAAATGCTCCAGTAAGAACTTCGTCAGCCCTGGTCGCATTAACGATACCCTGAGTACCTGCATGGGTAGTGTGGATTATTATTTTTCCCTTTAAATCAGCCGCAAGAATTTCAGTTGGCGAATTACCATAGTCAAAACCCGGTAATCTTTTTCCTTTGCGCTCTCCAATCAGAACAGCTGCACCTATAGTCTTCGACAACTCACGGGCCTCATCAACTTCGCCTACAGGAAAAATTTTAGCAACGCCTTTACTCATGCAATAGCAAGCAACTGAAAAAGCACGAAACACATCAATAATTACCGCTATTCCCTCAGCGTTCTTAGCACCCTCGACAAAGTTTACCTGTTCGATTTCCATCGGTTTATGTTTTAATTCCTGATCATTTTTTAAGGCATTTGACGCCAGGTAAGGGGCGTAAAAATTCGACGTTTTATTGCGTCCAAACCCAGGCACTGGGTGGCTTAATCACTTTGTCAGGCATCCAGAAGTGCTTTCATGATGATTGCAGGATGTCCACGATATTCAGGCCGTTCGACCTCAATCCAACCGAGTCGCTTATACCACTGCCCTGTTTTGCGGTATCGAGTGTATAGATACAACTCGCTTATTTCGAGCCGACTCGCCGCATCGACTGCGGCCCTTACCAGTAGCGACCCTATACCCGCACCCCTGCGGGACTTAACCACAAACAGAGTTCCCAGCCAATGCTCGTACTGGGGACGAATTTCGATTTCCCGGATTTTCAGGCTCACCGTCCCTAAGGGCTCCTCATCTTCATGCGCGAGCATTGCGAGAGGCAAAGCATCTCGCCGCAGGCGATTCCGCAAATTGTCCACTACCCCTTCTACGCTGCCGTCCGGGGATTCCGGAGAATGATGCCCCCACTCATCGAACAACCAGCGCGCAATTTGAGGGATTGCGTCTTGATGATCGGCTAAGTAATCGACCGTAATATTCACCCGGGTTCCTGGCATGCTTAACGACTGTTTAATTGGTGCTGGAAAGGTTTTCAAAATATTATTGCTGATGTGATATCACGGCGTGTCCCTGCCCACATTGTCCATAACACTCTCAATGGACTGAACCGTACTCGGGGCAGAATAACCGACAATAATACATTCTCCAACTATAACCAGGATTTATCACCTAGCGGAGAATGCGGCTGTAGTTGCCTGCGGATTTCTATCAAACCGAACCTGATTATCAGAGATTAAATCAGTAACGCAATTTAATAGCCTAAAAAATCAGTCTGTTAAATTAGTCTCCGTGGTCCCCTGGCCTAAATTAGCCGGGGGACCACAGGCGAGCATGGATTGATTTAGAAGCCTATATTAAGACGAAAGAATACAGGCGTACCTACGGTACTGGTATTGGGCCCGCCCAGCGACTCGAATACGCCCAGGTCAAGAATGACGGTACGTTTCGGTATCCAGCGCACACCAATGTAAACATCGGTATCCGAATTTGGGCTGAACTCCATGTCAATTTCACCTCCGAGATACAGCGAGCCTTTGATTGATTCATTCGCAAGTCGATAAAAAGCGGAACCTCTGAGATCGATGAAGGTTTCACTAGGGCCGCCACCAGGACCACCACCGGTATCGCTCTGACTGAAAAGTTCAACATTGCCATTCAGAATATAAGTACCGGTGTTGGTAGTATAGGACGCACCGGCGGTAATATTGGTAAAGCTTTGATCGTTGTCCAGAAACAACATGCCATAGACGGCGATATTTGAGTTGATCGACAATTTGTAACCCAGGCCATGCGCAGCATTTCCGGTATCCGGGCTGATCATAATTTCACCACCATAGGCACCGACTCGAATCATATCCCGATAATTGGTGTTATTAAAAAGATCGACTCGGATGTCTCCATCCAAAGTCAGTGCCGCTGTTTCCTGGACAAATCCAAACGATGGAATACCCACCAGGTCCGATTCGTGATTCGCTGCAAAAGACTGACCCGCAAAAACGCTCAAGCCAGACACCAGTAATAAACCGGCAATTATTTTCTTCATGATATTCTCCTTAACTATAATGATAATGATGTGATATTCGCTTGATTGCTTCCGACAAATTTCTGGGTGGGATTGATCGATAAATAGCCCCCTGGGAACCCTGTATATCCCTGTCCGTGTTAAAGCAAATCCGCACGCAATATACTCCGAATCGAGACTCTAAAGTACGCTAAATAATTACTATTTATGCCGCTATTTTTAACCAGGGTGCATTTATCGTCAATCTGGAGAACTACAGGTTGGTCGAGCATTGCATCATTTCGTTTCAGGCCAGGCAAAATAGTTCAATCGTTGGTGATTAATCACCCAGCAACCAGTCACCGGCCGCCAGGGCTACTGCCAAATACTACCCTTCGATTTCATCGGTATCGTATTGACCCGATACCCTGCGGCGAATGTGCGACCATGACATTCCGATCGCCAGTACACCGCTTAGAATAAATTCGGCTACCCAAAGCAATATGGAAGTATTGTCTAGCGCGAGCAATCCCCATTCGATTAGCAACCAGATTAAAACGCCAAAAACACCCGCGGCGAGCAAGGTACCCAAAGGGCCGAGCGAATTCCAGGTAGCGCGTAGATACATCACCCAGCCGATCAATAACACGATTCCAGCGGCGAATTTATAAACCAACGCGGAATCGGAATTTAACCAGTGAAACCATGAATAGGCGCTGGGGTTATAGGTAAGGAACACTAAGATGAGCGCGATCAGATATCTGAGCAAAAAGCTGGCAAAAGTAAAATGAGTCCGGGTGGCCATGAGTTTATTACGGATGAATGCTGGATAGCGTCATCCTACCCATTAATCGAAGATTTGGGTATATTGGACTGAAGGAACGAAAATCACGACCCACTATCATCTTCCCCGATTGATACTGTATTCCCCAAGGGTGCTGATGAAGGGCAACTTTAGCATGCCCGGCAGCCGATTTACCTGCTTCGGATCACGAAATATATCCAGGCCGATTTCCATATCCTGGTGATTTTCCCGTGGTTGCGCTACGTAGGTACCGAACAACCTGTCCCACCAGGGCAGGCTGAAACCAAAATTAGAATTGGTCAAGGGCGCATGAACCGAATGATGCACCCGGTGCATATCAGGCGTTACCACGAATAAGCGCAGGACCCGGTCAATTTTTTCCGGAATGTAGATATTCCCATGGTTGAACATAGAGGAGACATTGAGCATTACCTCAAACACCACGACTGCCACTACAGGCGGGCCTAGCAGCACGATGGTGGCAAACTTGATCAACATGGAAAGAACGATTTCGAGCGGATGGAAGCGAGCCCCGGTGGTGACATCGAAATCCAGATCGGCATGGTGTACCCGATGCAAGCGCCAGAGTACGGGTATTGCATGCACCAGGACGTGTTGCAGATAGATCACCAAATCCATCACCACCACGGCCATAATAAAGGCCAGCAGGAAAGGTAGCTGGTAATAACCTATTAGCCCCCATCCCTGGTTTTGAGCCACCACCGCCACCCCTATCGCGGCCGTGGGGAACAACAGGCGTATCACCAGGCTGTTGAGAAAAACTAGACCTATATTACTAAGCCACCGCAGCCCTTTGGAAACTCTAAGGCTGCGTCGGGGCAATATAAGTTCCCACATCGCGATCACGGCGAAAATGCCAAAGAAAAATACCAGCCGTATAGTAATTTCGTTTTCTAGAATCCAGCTATCCCAGTTCATCATTATGAATATCTATGGTAAGCCAGCTGCTTTAACAGCGTAAATTTCTCGTCAGTTTCCAAAAACGGTGCAATTTCGTTGAGCAACTGTTTGCGCTCCTTCGAGTTGAACCATTCATTCCAGGCGTTCTCATTGGCCCACCAGGCGATCACGACATAGTGGTTCGCCTCTTTGCAGTCGACCAGTGATTCCCCCGATATATAGCCGGGTGCCGTAGTCATTGCATTGAGTAAATCGCCGACTGCTTTTTCGTAGGGTGATTCTAGTCCCTCGGCGACATGCCGCTCTATTATTACCTTGATCATTTAATCTTAATTCAGATGCTTAGCCGAAAGATTACCCGTACCTGTCCAGTCAGTCTAGCCCGCAAATTTGAGTCAAAGGACGAAACTCGGGGTAAGTAGGCAACATAGTGCTAAAACAGGTAACAATAGTTTGTAAAAAAGTAGTTTGTAGCTATACAATCGTCTGCATCCGCTTTAATCCTATTTTGAGAGGACACCGTACATGAGCTGGCAAAAACAAATATTGCGTGTAAACCTGAGTAATGGCGAATGCACAATCGAGCCGCTCAATATGGAATGGGCGAATCAATATTTGGGGCAGCGCGGTTTAGGCAGCAAGTATTTACTCGAAGAGATGGACCCAGCAGCCGATCCGTTATCGGCCGAAAACAAACTAATTTTTGCCACAGGACCACTCACTGGCACGATGGCTTCGACCGGTGGTCGATATTCCGTGATCACCAAGGGTGCACTCACTAATGCTATCGCCTGCTCCAATTCAGGTGGAAAATTTGGCGCCGAACTCAAGGCCGCCGGTTATGACCTGCTGATCATCGAAGGCGAGTCGGATAAACCGGTTTATCTTCATATTGAAGATGATCAGGTTGAATTATGCGACGCGGATGAAGTATGGGGTAAGACCGTGTGGCAAACCGAAGCATTGCTCAAACAAAAGTATCTAGATCCATTGATGCGTTTTGCATCGATCGGACAGGCCGGTGAAAACCTTTGTCGTTACGCCTGCATAGTAAATGATTTACACCGTGCCGCAGGGCGTTCGGGTGTAGGTGCGGTGATGGGCGCGAAAAAAATTAAAACCATCGCGGTACGTGGCACCATAGGCGTCAAAAGCGCCGACCCGGCGAAATTTTTCAAAATCGTCAACGACGTCAATGCACGCCTCACTGATCGCGATGAAATGAGTGCCGATGGTACCCTGGCGATGATCGATGTGACCAACCGGTTTGGCAGCCTGCCCACGCGCAACAATCGCGACATTCAGTTCGAGGGGGCAGAAAAACTCAACCCCGAAGCGATGCAAACGCCCAATGCAAATGGCCATACCAATCTGGTCACCAATGCCGCCTGTTTCGGTTGTACCATTGGTTGCGGGCGAATTTGCAAAATCGATCCGACACATTTCTCGGTGAAAGACAAACCCCAATACCACGGTGCGTCTGGCGGCCTCGAATACGAAACCGCTTATGCCCTGGGCGCTGCGGTTGGTGTAGACGATATTGACGCGGCAACCTATGTCGGATTTTTGTGCAATGAGTACGGCATGGATCCAATATCACTGGGCAGTACGATTGCTGCGGCGATGGAGCTATTCGATATTGGTGCGATTAGCGAAAAAGAAACCGGGGGAATCAAGCTGGAATTTGGGTCTGCCGAAGCCCTGTGTACGATCGCTGAACTGACCGCCAGGGGCGAAGGATTCGGTCAAGATATTGGCCTGGGTTCGAAGCGACTCACCGAAAAATACGGTCATCCTGAATTGTCCATGTCGGTCAAGGGCCAGGAATTTGCAGCCTATGATGGCCGCAGTATGCAGGGTATGGGACTCGCCTACGCCACCAGCAATCGCGGCGCCTGCCACTTACGTGCCGACCCATATGCGCATGATTTTGAAACCACTGAAATTGCTGGTAAGGCAAAAATTGTAAAGGATACGCAGGACGAAGTCGCGTTTATCGACTCTAGTGGACTCTGTTCGTTTCCGGCTGGCTGCGGCTGGAGCATGGACGATTATCGGCAACTGGTCGATGCGGCCTGCGAGGGCGAATGGGACTCGGAACGCATGTTAGAAACCGGTGAACGAATCTGGAATCTTGAGCGCATATTTAACCAAAAGGCCGGGTTTGGTCGAAAGGACGACACCCTGCCGAAGCGTATCCTCGAAGAGCCTGCGCCCTCGGGTACAGCCAAGGGCCTGGTATGTCGACTCGACGAAATGCTGCCAGAATATTACCAGCTACGCGGCTGGGACGACGATGGCAATCCGAATGCTGAGACCAGAAAACGTCTAGGTCTCGATTAATCTTATTCCCTACTAGACAATGCAGGTTACGGTTAAATTATTCGGTGCTCTACGCGAGTTTTTACCCGCCGGCAGCGGTTTTAATAGCTGCCAGCTAAGTATCGCGTCTAACCAGGTACTCGGCGACCTGCTCAGCCAGTTACCGATTCCTGCGCACAAACCTTACCTGGTAATCATTAACGATGAAAAGATTAACCAGCAGGATTACCTTTCAACAAATATTCAGGAGCAGGATGAGATCGTACTACTGCCTCCGATTAAGGGTGGGTAAGCTATTAATCGATTTCCAAAGCAAGCTGATACAACGCGTTCTTTTTTTTGCCGCTGATTTTACTGGCTAAAAGTACTGCCTTTTTAAGCGGCAATTCGGTCTTTAAAAGCCTGAGCAAATCGATATCCTCCTGGTTCAGTTCCCTGGCAATCATGTTGTCCGGGTTATCGATCAGTACCACAAATTCCCCCTTGCTAAGCGAGATATCTGCGGCAAACATCGCCAGCAACTGCGCCGCTGTACCACGCAAAAACCTCTCGTAAACCTTGGTCAATTCCTTGGCGACAACAATGTGGCGACCGGGGAAAACTTCCATTAACTGTTCGAGCAGGCGTACGATTCGGTGGCTCGATTCGAACAATACCAGGGTTCCAAATTGATTTTTTATGGCACGCAATTTGTCCATGCGCTCCTTGTTCTTGTGTGAAAGGAATCCGTAAAAGCTAAACTGGTCGGTGGGGATTCCCGCCCCACTCAATGCCACGATAATACTGCTTGGCCCGGGTATGGGGCTCACTTTTAAACCCGCCTCATGTACAGCTTTTACCAATGCGTAGCCAGGATCTGAAATCAACGGGGTTCCAGCGTCAGAAATCAACGCGATATTCGTGCCTGCGATCAATTTTTCGACCAGCTTATCTATGCGTGTCTTTTCGTTATGCTCGTGCAGGGAAATAAGCTTATTTTTAATGCCCAGGTGCTTGAGTAGTCGGGCACTGTGGCGCGTATCCTCTGCTGCGATTAAGTCCACAACTTTGAGTGTTTCCTCAGCCCGTTGACCAATATCTGCAAGATTGCCAATAGGTGTGGCCACAATATACAATACGCCGCTCATGCAAAAGAGTGTACAATGAAATTGATATCGATGGCCTAATTCATTGCCTGATTAACTCGTTGGCGAGCACAACCATTTCAGTAACTCAACCACTCAAAAAACGATGAAACCATTTTGTCTAAAAACATGGCTGATGTTGATACTGGCCATATCGATAAGCGCCTGCCAGTCGGTGCCTAAACCCACTATACCGAAAACGCCTGGCGACATCGACGACAGTGGTTTACTCACTGAAGAGGAAGAGGAAATTCTATACGCCTTTTCCCTGGAAACCGAAGAGAGCTGGATGCAGGCTGCGGAAGCCTATCAGAATCTAGCTGAAAAAAGCACGCAACCTGGACGCTCAACTTATTTTATCAGTGCCGCACGGATGATTTATAAAGCCGAGCGCTACCGCTTCCTCGAAGTTTATTTTGAGTCTTTGCAGGAAGACGACATCCTGCCACAGGATCAGGAAAACAAGGCAACATTACTCGCTGGGGTTTATTTCGGCATCGGCAAAATATATCAGAGCCTGGCAAACTTGCCCGATATCGAAACCATAAAGGACTTTCGCTTCAAGGCTCTCGCGCTCAAAATCAGAGCTCTGGGTGTGCTCGCGATCGGAAAACCCCTGGAAAGCGTTCGATTACGTATCCAGATTAGCAGGTTCCTTAGAAACGATAAAGAACTGGAAAACAACCACGAGTTCATCTGGGAGGCGCTCAATCGACTCACTGAGCGTTCGATAATTAAATCGTTATCGGAGCAACTCACCGCGGATATGCGCGGCTGGCTGGAATTAAATCTGATCGCTCGTCGTTCCAATATGCTACCAGCAAAAATTGAACCCTGGGTTAGTCAGTGGTACCAGCTATACCGTGATCACCCTGCCGGCAAATATTTCGCGATCAATCTGCTTGAAGACAGTAAGCGCATCTATATAAAGCCGCGCAGAATCGCGCTGATGTTACCGTTTTCCGGGCGCCTCAATAAAGTATCCCAGGCCATACAAAACGGATTCATGTATGCCTATTATCAGGACAGGGATTTAAGCCCCGAGCTTGAAGTGATCGATGCCAGCACCGATCCTGCCGAGTTTAATATTCAATACCAAAAAGCTATTCAAGATGGCGCCGACTTTATCGTGGGTCCGATCAGTAAGGAGTTGGTCGGCATTTTGCTGAATCGGGAGAAAACCGAAGTTCCCACTCTGGCCCTTAACTATGCAGAAGAAACCCAAAAAACCAATCTGGACCTGTACCAGTTTGGCTTAAGACCGGAGGACGAGGCCGAACAGATTGCCGATTTCGCGCTGGCCGAGGGTCGGAATCACGCGATCACATTAGTACCCGATACTAAATGGGGCGCCCGATTGCAGAAGGCATTCAGCGAACGCTTTGAAATGCTTGGAGGGCGTGTCGTGGGTACACAGGTCTATCCGTCGAAAGATAACGATTATTCGGCCGCGATTAAAAACCTGCTAAACCTGACCAACAGCGAACGTCGTCGCACCCTGATTCAGCATACCATTGGCCAGCAGACCAGCTTCGAGCCCAGGCGCCGCCAGGATGTCGACATGGTTTTTATCGCTGCTAACGCTCGACAGGCACGGCTGATCAAACCCCAACTAAAATTTCATCGTGCGCAGACACTACCCGTTTATGCCACGTCCCATATCTCATCCAGTACTGGTAATTCCGATAGTGATCGCGACCTGGACGAAATTTTATTCGTTGAAATTCCGTGGATGCTCGACAATTCCCAAAGCAGGGATTATCGACAGGTACGAAAGTTATGGCCCGACGCCAGTAAGCGCTTTAGTCGGTTGTTTGCGCTCGGAATCGACGCTTACCGGATGATACCGTCATTGCGCAGACTGATGATTAATCCGGACGAATCCGAGTTGCTCAATACGGGACGATTATCGGTCGATAAATATGGGCGTGTCAGACGCGCATTATTAATGGCAACTTTCCAGAAAGGCGTGTCTCAGATTTTGCAGCAATCACTGGAAACAGGCGTGATAGGGCAATAAAACCGCTTATAATGAACTGGAACAAGCGCAAAGGATTGCACTACGAAGCCCAGGCACGGGATTATCTGGTGCGCCGCGGCTTAAAACTCATAACCGAAAACTACCATTGTCGCTTTGGCGAAATCGACCTGGTCATGCTGCACCAGCGGACGCTTTGTTTTATCGAGGTCAAGTTTCGTAAAAGTCAGGGATATGGCGGGGCGATCTCGGCGATACCACCGCAAAAACAGCGAAAAATCATAAAAACTGCGCTATTCTTCATGGCCGAACACAAAACTATGGCGCAACGCGCAATGCGCTTCGATGCGCTGATCATTCAACAGGATTCAGATGGCGATAGCCCTGTCGACTGGATCCAAAACGCGTTTTATGCAGAGTAACTAATGAGCGATATCGACAGCCGTATTGAAAATGCCTTCAAGGCCAGCATCGAAACCAAGCAAATATCGATTAATGTGCTAGCCGAGTCTATCGAACTGGCCTCCGCTATGCTCAACAAGTCGCTAATCGGCGGGCACAAAATTCTCGCCTGCGGTAATGGCGGTTCGGCCTGCGATGCCCAACACTTTTCCGCCGAGCTGTTAAACCGCTATGAACGCGACCGTCCTGGACTCCCAGCCATAGCCCTAACCACCGACAGCGCAACCCTGACCGCAATCGCCAACGATTATGATTATCGGCAAATATATTCCAAGCAAATAACCGCACTTGGCCAACCGGGAGACCTGCTGCTAGCGATCAGCACCAGCGGCCAGTCACCGAATATTGTGGAAGCGATTCAGGCGGCTAATGAAAGTGAAATGCCAGTCATCGCACTAACCGGCCGGGATGGCGGTATCATCGGTCAGATGCTGGACGAAAATTCGATCGAAATACGAGTGCCTTCCAACGTCACCGCCAGAATCCAGGAGGTGCATATCCTGGTGATTCATATTCTGTGCGAATTGTTAGATTTTCAGTTACTGGGGCCAGCAGAATAAATTATGGCTCTTCGGAAAAATTAGCAACCCAGAGGCAATAACAATAAGGCGCTAAATCGTGTTTCGTCATTCCGGCCCCTAAAGCCATTGCTTTCCGGAATAAAATCGAGCTTGCTGATCCGATCTGAAAAATGTCATTGTCTTCCCGCGGCATAAGCGCGGGAGCCAGTACTTCTATATTGTCTTTAGCCTGGACCGCCCTCCTGTGATCAAAAGCAATTTTAACGCAGAGAAAATGGTTCCGATGCAACCAATTATTAAGTGAATATTAGATCGTAAATTTCATTTGGGTGTTCACATAACTCGTCCGCACCCGCGCATATCAACTCGTCCTTTGACCCGTAACCCCACAATACACCTAAGGTTTTCAGGCCATTATTTTTTGCGCCAATAATATCGAAACTTCGGTCACCTATCATCACTGCATTTCGAGGCGAGATGCCTTCGCTCCTTAACACATGATCTATAAGTTCAGTTTTATCGCTCAGTGACCCGTCGAGGTTACTCCCATACACCACCTTAAAATATCGACTCAATTTAAATTGCTCGATTATTCGTTCGGCAATAATGGCCAATTTTGAAGTGACTACATAGATTGATTCAGCTTTACCAGTTATTTGATCCAGGCACTCGGAAATTCCATCGTATATCTGATTTTCGCGCAGCCCTGTAGTCGAATAACGTTCGCGATAAAGTAACACTGCATCTTTGGCAGTGGCGTCGTTTCCACATAACTCTCTAAGCGTATCTTGTAGCGGTGGACCGATATACGATTCAAAATTGGTATCTGACTCGATCTCGATATTCAGTTTTGAAAGTGCAAATCGAATACAGGCTATAAACCCTTCTTTTGGGTCGGTTAAGGTTCCGTCCAGATCGAAAAAAACGTGCATTAAATTTCCCAATTCATCGATGTCCCCTACGACAGGTAGACATACTACCTATATAGCGGGACTACTTTTCGTGTATGACGTAGAGGATCAAGAGTTAGATTTTGAATCGCACCGTGTAACATTGCGATAATTGATACAGCATTTAGCAGCAGGTTTACTCGACGATTTTCAAACCCGGGCGGCTAGACTTTTTCATTTTACCCGTTCCGCCTGCTGTGTCGTCCGCTTCTGAAGTTTGCTCTGAATCGGGCGTGAACATCATTCCTTCTCCATTTTCTCGGGCGTAGATCGCGAGAATGGATTCTATTGGGCAATATATGTCTTGTGCCACGCCACCGAAACGGGCTGAAAATGACAGGTAGTCGTTGGTCATGTCCAGCTTGTCGATTGCGGATGGTGCCAGATTCAACACCAACTTGGAGTCGGTCGCAAGACCGCTAGGAACAGTGACTCCCTTATAATTGGTATCGACCAGAATATAGGGCGTTACTTCATTATCCAGCAACCATTCGTAGAGGCCACGAATCAAATACGGTTTACTGGAACGCATGTCTCAGGCGACCATGTCCCTTTCCTGTTCAGAAAGACTGGCCTGAAAAGAAGGTCGGGCGAATACCTTTATCATATAATCGGTCACTGGCTTCGCAGATGCGGGTAATTTAATACCGTAGTAGGGCAATCGCCACAAAATCGGGGCAATACTACAGTCCAGCAGGCTAAAATCGTTGGATAGAAAATAAGGCATGGCTGCGAATACTTCGGTCGAATTAATCAGGCTTTCGGTCAGTGCCTTCTTGGCCTGAGCTTTCTTTTTTTCGTTACCGCGTTCAATATCGTCGAGCAGGCTAAACCAGTCGCTTTCTATGCGAAACAAAGCCAGGCGGCTCTTGGCACGTGATACCGGGTCAACCGGCATCAGGGGTGGATGTGGAAAACGCTCGTCCAAATACTCGATCAGCACCCGGGCATTGTAAAGCACGAGGTCCCGATCAACCATCGTGGGAACCGTGGCATAGGGATTCAGATCGAGCAGGTCTTCGGGCAGATTGTCCATATCGACATCGTGAATTTCTACTGTTATATCCTTCTCTGCAAGAACAATACGTGCACGATGGCACTGCGGGTCTACTGGCGATGAGAAACAACTCATCACCGACCGACGATTAGCCTCTACTGACATAATGAAACCTTTTGTTTAATGGATGTCTTTCCAAAATTCTTTCTTAAGAAAATAAACCAGAACCAGAAATATGAGTAAAAAAATAATTACGCCCTTGCCGACATCAATACGCGTCTGCCGATAGGGCTCGGATAGATAGTCGAGGAATCCAACCAAATCATACACGGTTTGGTCGTATTCAGCTTTTGACTGACTACCCGGTTTGATCAGGTCGAAACCGACAATAACTTCGTATTCAACATCTTTATTATTGATACGCTTTACCCGTGTTACCTTTTTGGCCTTCTGGTAACCCTGTAATTCGACCAGTACGTGCGGCATTGCCACCGGTAACACACTGTTGTCCATACCTAGAGGATTAGACTCGTCGACATGAAAAGCACGCAAATAGTTGTATAGCCAATTAACACCCCGTGAGCGAGCAATCAAAGACAGGTCTAGTGGCACCACACCAAAGGCCTTTTCGGCGTATTCAGGCGTCATGGTGGCCTTCATCAGTTCGCCTACCTTGGTTTTCTCGCCGTTAACATCGGTGGTAAACACCAGGTTTTCGAGCACCTGTTCATCTGAAATTCCGAGATCCTGCCCAACCCGGTTATAGCGCGAATATGCCGCCGAATGACAACTCATGCAATAGTTTACGAAAGTTCGAGCACCTCGTTGCATCGACGCCTTATCATCCCAGTCGATCTCAATTTCATCGTTGGGATAGGTAGTGGATTCAACACCCCAGGCCATAACAGGTGACAACAGGGTTGCGACAATAATTAACACCTTGTTCATTATTGAATCCTCTCTGGAACCGGTTTCGTCTTTTCGTTTTTACTAATCCACCAAAGACCCAGAAAGAATCCGAAATATCCGATGCTATATACCCGTGCGAAAAAAGTTCTGATATCGCTAAGCGGTAAGGCCCCGAGGTAACCAAGACCGACAAAACTGACCACCAGCATTGCCAACAACCATTTGAATGAAGTAGAACGATAGCGAATTGAATGCACTTTTCCGCGATCTATCCAGGGCAGGATAAACAGCATGAAAATAGCGGCGAACATTAAAATTACGCCTATTAACTTATCCGGTACAGCGCGCAAGATCGCATAATAGGGCGTGAAATACCACACTGGCGCGATGTGCTCGGGGGTTTGATACTGATTAGCCGGCACAAAATTCGCGTGCTCCAGGAAATACCCACCCATTTCAGGCATGAAAAATACCACCACGCTAAACAATATCAGGAACACGACTACGCCGACCAAATCCTTCACTGAATAATAAGGGTGAAATGGGATTCCATCGAGCGGATTACCATCTTCATCCTTGTACTTCTTGATTTCTATTCCTTCGGGGTTATTCGAACCCACCTCGTGCAGTGCGAGAATATGCATCACCACGAGCATTATCAGCACCAGCGGAACCGCTACCACGTGCAACGCGAAAAACCGATGCAAAGTAGCGTCAGCAATGACAAAATCACCGCGAATCCATAAAGTCAGGTCGTCGCCGATTACCGGAATAGCACCGAACAACGAGATGATCACCTGTGCACCCCAGTAAGACATTTGCCCCCAGGGCAGCAGGTATCCCATGAAGGCTTCGGCCATCAATGCAAGATAGATAAACATGCCAAATAACCAGATCAATTCGCGCGGTTTCTGGTACGAACCGTACATTACGCCGCGAAACATATGCAGGTAGACCACGATGAAAAATGCCGAGGAACCGGTCGAATGCAGATACCGAATCAGCCAGCCCCAGTCGACATCGCGCATAATGTACTCAACCGATATAAAGGCTAGGTCGCCATCGGGCTTGTAATGCATGGTTAAAAATATGCCGGTCACAATTTGTATCACCAGCACCAACAGTGCCAGCGATCCAAAGAAATACCAGAAGTTGAAATTTTTCGGCGCGTAATATTTGGACAGATGCTCTTCCCACATTTTTGTCAGCGGAAAACGCGCATCGATCCAGCCCATAATACCGTTCTTAGATGAATTATCGCTCATTATGCCACTCCATCCTCACCAATCAGAATCAGGCCGTCATCGATGTAATAATGCGGTGGAACAGTTAAATTCGTTGGCGCGGGAACACCGCTGTAGACACGACCGGAAAAGTCAAACTTGGAACCATGACAGGGACAAAAGAACCCGCCCAAAAAATCCGCCTCGATCATGTTGGGCCGATAAGTGGGTGAGCAGCCGAGATGCGTGCATATTCCTACTATAACCAGATATTCCGGCTTTATTGAACGATGTTCATTCCTGGCATAATCCGGCTGGATACTGTCTTCGGAATCGGCATCGCGTAAATTTTCCGCCACTCTGGATAGCGTTGCCAGGGCTTTTTGATCGCGTCTAACTACCCACACTGGCTTTCCCTGCCATTTGAAAATAATTTGCTGACCCATCTCGAGTTTGCTGATATCGGCTTTTATCGGGGCACCAGCGGATCTAGCGCGTGCGCTAGGATTCCAGCTTTTTATAAATGGAACCGCAACGAAACCCGTACCGACAGCACCGACCACTACCGTCGCTGCAGTCAGGAAACGCCGCCGATCATTATCTGAAACTTCAGATGACATTAAAATTTAACCCCACTTTAATGAAGGTAGTCCCGGAATATACTGCCCATATTCGGGACATAAAAAACGGCCGCTAGCATAGCCTAATTTGAGTTTTCCGTCGAGTACAATCATCGCTTACATCAGCCATTTAGCGAACATTAACAAATGAAATTATCACCCAGACTTTGCTTTGATAAAGGTTCCTGAAAAATCCTCTCGATTAGACCGGATTGGGGATGTCAATAAACTGCTGCTGAACGCCAAATTTCTCGGCAATCAGGGATGCGAGTGCCTGCACGCCATACCGCTCAGTGGCATGATGACCTGCCGCAATATAGTGAATTCCTGTCTCCTTCGCATAATGAAAAGTTTGCTCTGACACTTCACCACTGATAAATGCATCGATACCGCGCTCGGCGGCCTGATCGATATAGCCTTGCGCAGCGCCGGTACACCAGGCAATAGATCGTATCGGCCGATCACCGGCGGAAATGGCCAAAGGTCGGGTATCAAGCCTGTCAGCTATCGACTGGGATAATTCATCCAGCGACATGACAGACTTGAGCTCCCCGCTAAATACGATATCGTGAAGTCCAACACTGCCAAAAGTATCTTGAACTTCCCACCCCATTACCCTGGCTAGTTGCGCATTATTACCTACTTGCGGGTGGGCATCGAGCGGCAAATGAAATGCCAACAGGTTAATATTGTTTTTAATTAACGCCCGGATACGTTTGCCTTTGAAGCCGATCAGCGGTTGCGCCTCTCCCTTCCAAAAATAACCATGGTGTACCAAAAGCGTGTCGGCCTTTGCTTCGATGGCAGCTTCGATCAAATCGAGGCACGCGCTAACCCCCGCGACTATATGATGAACCTCCTGCGTGCTTTCGACTTGCAGGCCATTTGGACAATAGTCATCGAAATCAGCTACCTTTAGATAATCGTCGCAAAAATCGCAGAGTTGTTTTAATTGCATCTATATTATCCTCTGGAAAACTCTGATGTGTCAGAGACTGTATGCTACAGGGGTGAGTATTAGCGCCTGCTAAATCTGCACTTCACTCATCCACCCGAGTTAGTTGTCGCCATTATCGGTGCTTAGATAAACATTGCTACGGGAACAATAACAACATTCACTATTTATTGAAATCTTTTCCCGAAGAAGCCCTAAATAACTAAAGTTCTGGCAGCGAATTTAATTTTAACATCCTCTTTCAGGGAAAGTTTCCCCCGGGATACACATCTCTGACGAAGCGACACTCGAACCCTGGCTATACCCCTTCCCACTGTCAGAGTTGCGTAATTAGTTACACAGCAAATACTTGACATTTATTTATTTGGGATTATATTCCCAAATTTAAGGCAATTTAATTTATTCATCTCACTATGCCTTTATCGCGATCCGTGGAGGTTCACAATATGATTACACATAGTTTTATAGTTAAAGGAATGGCAATCACCGGCTTAGTCAGCATGCTGATTGCCTGTGGAGGTGGCGGAAATGGCACATCCAGTTCCGAATCCATAGTCGCCAGGGGTGTCATTACCAGCCTGGGCAGCATTTGGGTTAATGGCGTTGAGTATGAAACACCGAATGGCGGCTCATACTCGCAGGACGACAACACGAGTACAACTGCGTCTTATCAGGTCGGCCAGGTAGTCAGCATTCGCGGTATGCGCCATTCCGATGGCGTTTCGGGTACAGCCACCGAGGTCGATTATGAGGCTGAGCTCGAAGGCGCCGCCTCGGGTGGTGCCATAAATGGCGTAACCATTTTGATCGCATCCAGTGCTAACGTAGCATTTGCAAGCTTAGATGTTAACGGCAACCTGATCGACAACAACCGCTATGAGGTTTCGGGTTTCTGGCTGGATAACAGTACTATCGAAGCCACATTTGTCAAAGACGACGATGATGGCGATAGTGTCGACGAAGTAAGGGGTTTTGTCGAAGCTGTTCCCTCGGGTACTTCACTAACGGTACACGGGCTTACTTACACCTACACCGGCATACCTGCTATTGCTGTCGGAGATTTGGTAGAAATTCACTTCGACCCCGATACGCTTATCGCCTCACGAGTTGAGTTCGAAGACGACTTCTTCGACGGTCAGGCTGACGGCCAGGAAGTTGAAATTGAAGGCGCCGTCAATACTGATATTGCCGATCTCAGCGCTAATTGTGCCCTAGAGGCCGATTTCATGATCGACCTCACCTGCATCGACTGGGATTTCGTAGATAGCTGGGAAGATGGCCTCACAGGCCCAGTCGATATGGTTTCAGGACTTCGGGTCGAGGCAGAAGGTCACTTTAATGCAGACGGTCTATTACTCGCTGAAAAGATCAAGGGACGTGGCAACCAGGTAAGAATTACTGCGATCGTAAGTAACGTCGACGGTACTGGTGGACCGGGAACCCTGGACGTATTTGGCGGCGCTATTCAGGTCACCACCCAAAGTGGGTTAACCGAAATTGAAGACACTATCTTCAATACAGGCGGATTTGAAATTAGAGGCATACGCACCGGCGCTACGT
>JADFJT010000099.1 GCA_022566015.1 Pseudomonadota bacterium
GCTCCTGCATTGCTCTACTACTGTCCATCCATGGACATAAACCCTCTCCCAGAGGGAGAGGGAGCAATACTCCTTCTCCTTTGGGAGAAGGTGAAATCAATGGGGTCAGTATCGATTGATTTACGGCGCAATGCCCGTTGGTTATTGCGCCCTACGATCCCGATCAATCGATACTGACCCCATTGATCCACACACTTATTCGTCCACTGAAAAATCTGTCGTTTCATCCTGGGTATATTGCTGAATAGATTCTATCGTCGATCCCGAAGGATGTATTGCTGTCGGTGTACTGGGTCCCTGTTTGTCGAGCGGCACCGGTTGCGTCCGGGTCATTCTATAAAGAGCAAACACACTAATTAACGCGTGAACCGCACCCATCGACCAAAAGAATGCCTGGTCGCCATACCTGTCCATCAGTATTGCGACCAGTACAGGGCCGAGTACCGCGCCCAGGCCACTGGTCAATACCAGGGCTCCGCTCGCGGCTATCATTTGACTGGCGTCGAGGTGATCATTGCAGTAGGCAATTCCCACCGAGTAGAGCGGAAACGCGAGGCCGCCAAATAACCCCACCGATATCAGCAGCATCGTGTTCGAAATTTGTGAAGCCAGGACACAGCCTACAGCCGCGGCTGCGGTCAATATAGTCGCAATGGTTAAAACTATACGCCTGTCAAACCGATCTGACAGGGCGCCGATAGGCCATTGCAGGATAATGGTCCCGGCAACTGCCGAAGCGATGAAATAAGAGATATTTTCGACGTCGAGGCCCATCCTTCGTCCATAGATTGGACCGAGCGAAAAGAATGTTGCGGTTACCAGGCCGATTGCAAAAATGGTGACTATGCCCAGTGGCGTGATTCGAAACAGTTCTCGTAAGCGAATGTCGACCGATTCGTGAAAATTCGGGGGTGATCCCGCGGACAGTAATAGTGGTATCACCGCGATAGAAATCAGCACCGAAGTGAGGATGAATAGCGGATATTCGCTCGGTGCAGCCAGGTTGAGCAGTAGCTGGCCAGCACCCACGCCGACGTAGCTCACCAACATGTACAGCGAGAGCAATTTGCCTCGCGTCTCATTGGTGGCCCGGTCGTTTAACCAGCTCTCTGCAACGACATACAGGCCAGCAAAGCAAAATCCGCTGACCAGGCGCAATGCGATCCAGACCGGCACCTGAACAAATACGGCGTGCACCAGTATTGCGGCCGATGCCAGCGCGGCGAGTGCGGCAAATACCCGGATATGCCCTACTTTCGCGGTGAATCCCGGTGTCATGACCGATCCCAGCAGAAAGCCGACATAGAACGTGGACATCACCAGCCCTGTAACTGTAGCCGAAAAACCTTCCTGGTCGGCCCGAACTGCGAGAAGCGTCTGTTGTAGTCCGTCACCGAGCATCAGGATGCCGAAGCCGAGCAAAAGAGCCCACGATGACATCAGGGCCGAACGAAACGATGTAGGACGCGTTACCATATTATCCTTGCTCAGGGATGTCGAAAATTTCGGTCAAAATAAGTGATACGCTCGAGCATGACGCCCTGATCACTGGTTTGCACTATAGCCGTGCCGCACAGGTCGGCGCCAACCAGTTCCCACCACTCCCAGTCGGTCAAAATGCCATTTTTGTCCTCACGTAATTCATGGCTCAGAATCCATTCGTTAGTCGACCCCAGCGCACGCGTACGCGCATCCCATCGCTGCATGTAGTCGGCGAGCATGGCACGCGTGACCGGTGCCGGCTCGGCCGGATCATCAAAAATGAATTCATCGGTCGTGGTGGCCAGGAGTTCGTCGGCATTCAAATCATACCAACCCTGTATATATCGCGCCCGGAGTTCGGCTCGTTTTGACATGGTTTTTTTCTTCACCCCGACCAGGCAATCGGAAACGATGGATGATCCATAATATCCCCGGGTTTCAAATCCACTTCCTTGAAAGGCGGCGAAGTAGTCCAGGGGCGCTCTGCAAATCGGGCATCGTCGCCGAGCCATCGGGTCGAAAAACCTCTCCGGCGGGTCTTTAATCCAATCGTGGCTGGGGCGCCATGAATGGTGCGCATGTGAAATACGATACAGTCACCGAGTTCGAGATCCCAGGACAGAAGCTCAAGGGTTTCACGTTGCGCATCAACATCGGGAATGGTTTCGAATCCTTCATGACCTTCCGCATAATTTTTATTATCGATGAATAACCGGGGATAGTAGAGCCTGCCCGTCGCATGGGAACCGGCGACGAACTCCGGGCAGGCGCTTTGCGGTACAGGATCTAGCGGTAACCAGATCGAGCACAGTTGATCGCCATCGACCCCGTAATAAGGCAGATCATGGTGCCAGGGGGTCACTTCCCGGGTTCCCGGTTCTTTTACCAGCACATGATCGTGATAGATACGTGCCGTTTTTGACCCCATCAACTGAGCGGCAATTTCAGCAGCAGGGGAATGCATGATGAAATCGCGGTATTCGTCTATGCGCTGCCAGTTGCAGTAGTCATCATAAAATCCACCGGGCTCGCCCGCCCTGGTATAGACAGTATGATCCGGGCCAGGGTCTGCAAAATTTTTATCAACGCCATCGGCGAGTTTATCCAACCAGCTTTGAGCAAACAGGCCCCGTAAACACACCGCACCCAGGCGCTCGAATTCATCGATCAGGGTATTAGAAATTTTTGCAGTGCTCATAATCCGGACTCGAGTTCATTACCGGTGCGACCCCAGAAAAGTTTACGCACCGAAGCGCTGTTCTTCATACCCGGTTGTTCGCTATAACACAATACCGGAACCAGTCGAGGACGGTCCCCGCTGACACGCGTTACCCGGTGTATGGTTTGTCGACCGCCGAAAATTAAAAGTGTACCTGGGGTGAAGGGCAGTTCAACCACCTGGCTTCGGTCGCCGTCGAGTATATTCGCGACAATTTCCTTTTCATTCGCTAGCCCGCGAATTTTTGGTACATATTCGAAAGTACCGCCCGATTTAGGCGGCTGCAATAACAGCGTGATGGTGAATTCAGATTCGTCGAAATGCCAGCCATGCTCACCCCCGTCGACGAATACATTTATCGAGCAGGCGCCGAGGGGATCGGCGAAACGGTGAAGCTCAGGCTTTCCGAGTACGAAACCGATAAAATCCTTCAGTGCATCCCAGCCGTAGAGCCGACGTAAGTGGGTATCTTTATCGATCAAGTCGTAGGGAACCGATCCGACATAGGTTTGTTCCTGGCGTTTGGATACATCTCCCGCCGGTAATTCTGGATCGTCCTCGGTGAGGTAGGCATTATGCGTGTTCCTGCAAAAATAGGCCTGGCTTGAAATGGCGTTGGCTTCATCGGCGAGAATTTTCAGTGAGTCTGCTGTAATGAAATCCGCGAGCATACAAAGGCCGGTTTCGTGGTACTGTTTTCGGCACTTTTGAGCGAATACACTACCCGCCACCGAATCCAGGTCGGTTATTGGATAGCGAGCCAGATTCACCATATCGGCAGCGGAAAGCTGATCGTTGATGACCGCATTCATGACGTCTTTCTCCAGTAATTTTCAGGCGAGCAATATACCTGTTTCACCGAGAGAAAATCAATCTCCAAGCTGTTGATAATACGCATCATGCGTAAAACCAGGTGGCAGGGACTTAAACAGATTATGAATGAGCAGTGAGGCGGCACTTAGCTTAACGTCGAGCCTATAGCATTGGTCGGTGTCAAATTCAGCTTCACCGGTTTACAACTTCATTTGTTGGACTTGTGCACTCAATCCGCCGTCGATCACCCAGAGTTGACCCGACGCGTAGCGCGCTTCGTCCGAGGCGAGCCAGTTGACCAGGTTGGCGATGTCTTCCGGTGTGCCGTAGGTTTTCAGTGGATGAACATCGCGAGCCGCCTGTTTCAGCGATTCGATATCATGCGAATTGCCGAAAAAACTTTTCAGCATCGGTGTATCGACATAGCCGGGGCAAATCGCGTTGACCCGAATACCTTCGGGTCCGTGATCGCAGGCCATCGCCCGGGTAAGCGCATGTACCGCACCCTTGCTCGCACAATAGGCCGCAAGATTCGGATCGGCGATAGTGCCATCGTAAGATCCAAAATTGATCACGCTGGCTGCCGAAGACTGGCGTAGTAATGGTAGCGCATATTTTGAAGTCAGGAACATCCCGGTGACGTTAACCGCAAACAGCCGGTTCCATTCCTCCAGCGTGGTATCTTCGATGGTTTTTTCGATTTCGATACCTGCCGCGTTGACCAGGATATCGAGTTTTTCCCATCGCTCGGAGAGTTCGGAAAATGTGGCCACGATGCCTTTTTCGTCAGTCACATCGTATTTGAGATAATTTACATTTTCAGGGGTACTGTCGGGTACGGCAATATCCGCTGCGATCACCTCCGCGCCCTCCCGCGCAAAGCGCTCACATATAGCTGCGCCGATACCGCCAGTGCCACCGGTAACAAATGCGGTCTTGCCGTCGAGCCTGGCCATCAGGGGCTAACCGCGCGAGTATAAGCATCGAGCACCAGGCCATGGAAATGATGTACCGCATGCTCGGATTTCCCCGACCCCATCGGATCGTAAACGATGCGACCCTGGGTAAATGCTGGCGTTGACATACCCCGCTGTATACTCTCAAGCAGCGCAATATCTTCTACCTGTAAAACTTCGTCGATGTACTTGATGGATTCGATTTCCGCAGCGTTCGGTTCGGGGGTTTCGAGGAAAAAGTCATAGGTTTCGAGCGTTTTGTCGGGACCTGCCGGGATGATATTCATGACGATGAAATTACCACGCCCAGGGTAGCGCATCAGACAGGTATTGGGCCAAAGCCACCAGACCGCATGATCCTTGACGGTAGCCTGTTCGACCGAATAGGCGGTATTAGCGCTCTTGCCCGCTTCTGCCATGTGGCTCGAATAGATGCCGTGGGTCGTCACTCGATAGGTATCCATATCGACCAGTGTGCAAAAATCTTTGTGCGCCACCGGACAGTGGTAACATTCGAGGAAGTTGTCCACCACGTTCTTCCAGTTGGAATTGATTTCATAAGTCAGTCGGCGTGCGAAGGTGAGGTCCTGGATATCGGGTGCCCAGTGTCTGATTTCGTCTCCGAGGTTTCCGCTGGTTTCAGCCAGTGGTGTGGCCCGTGGGTCGAGATTGACATAGACGAAACCGCAAAACTCTTCGACCTGTACCGGCTCGAGACAAATATCCGCTATATCGAAATTTTTAAGATTTCCAGTCTCGGGTGCATGCTGTAATTGCCCGCTCAGATCATAAGTCCAGGCGTGATAGGGACACATGATTTTGGTCGTGCGGCCTTCCCCACTCAAGAGCTGATGCGCACGATGTTGACACACATTGTAAAAGGCACGAAGCACAGCTTTCTTGTCACGCAGGATTAGTATCGGTTGACCGGCGATATCGGCCGCGACATAGGATTCAGCATCGCGTAGTTTTTCTGCATGGCACACCCATTGCCAGCTATGTTTGAAAATAGCGGATGATTCGAGATTAAACCAGCACTCATCGGTATAGGCTTCGGCTCGAAGCGAGTATGACTTCGAAGGGTCAGGATCGTAGCCCTGTCGGATCGTGGATAGCTGTTCGGGTGAAGGGCAGGGAGTCACTTTATGTCTAGCCGGTCGATGAATGTGCTAAATAACGCGGGTGGGTTAGCGCTCGACGGTAGCGATAAAATCTGCTCGCACAGCGCTTGCGATGCGGCTTCGTCCAGGCCGCCGTATTGCATTAAATCCGATGCCTTGATACGCATTTCGTCTTCGCTTAACGCGAGTTCGGGATCCCCCTTGCAGTCCTTGCGTTCGGCCGAGAATTTTGTGCCATCGGTGCCTGTCACCCGCACGCGGCTACCCCAGGACGAGGGATAATTCGAAGCGAAAGGATCGACTACCTGTACAGTCGTGGCATTGCGCAGCTCGCGTGTCTGCTCGCGTGCCTGCTCGGTGAAGGAATGGAACTTTACCTCGCCATCCAGTAAAGCGATGGCGACGCAGTGATAAAGCGAAAACTTGGCCTGGTATTCATTCTCCGGCTCAGGCCGGTCGCATACATCGAGCGTGGCCTGGTAGGTTAAGATATCGACCTTAGCGATCCCGGCGCCGTTTAACTGCCCGTGTAACTCCAGCGCACAGTCGATCGCCGGATGGGTGTGGCGGCACGAGGGCCAGGGTTTGATCGAGGTCAGTGGCAATTGCCACCGGCCGTTCGGGTTAGCCAGAATGGCTTCAGGAATCGGGTCGATACACATGCCGGCAAACATGCCCTTTTCACCCTCAAGGATTTGCGGTGGCCCGGTAAACCCGTGCGCTGCCAGTTCGGCCGCGATCCAGCCGGACTCGCAGGCGCGCCCGGCGTGCAGGTGTTTGCTCATCGCACCGGTTTCGATGAATTGCCAGAATCCAGACGATTGTGTGCCGGCGTTGCCGAGTGCGTGGATGGTTTGTTCCAGATCGAGATCGAGCAGGGTCGCGGCAGCCATCGCTGAACCGTAGGGTCCGCAGGTCGCGGTGTTATGCCAGACTTTGTAATGCGTCGGCCCCACTGCCGCGCCAATACGGCAAATGGCTTCGTAACCGTGCAGGATCGCGCTCAGGATTTTGTGCGTGCTGGCCCCGGTTCTTTCGCCGAGTGACAGGGTTGCGGGAACCACGACACAGCCGGGATGGGTGACCGACGCGCGGTGCAGGTCATCGGTTTCGGTTATATGCGTGAGCGCACCCATCAGCATTGCGCGACGTTTATCGTCCAGTTCGCTGCTTCGCGCCCAGGCGATCAGTTTATCTCCAACCGGGGTCGCAGTTCCAGCATAGGCGCACGCGACTGAATCGAGGGTAAACATCGCCGCAGATTCAAGGTCGCCGTCAGAAATCGGCTTACTGCGAATCAGTTCGATCAGGCTTTTTGTCAGGCTCACTGCTTATCCTCGGATACTGCTTATACCCGGCGAGTTTCCCATAGTTTGAGCCGACAGGGCAAGCAGGATAGTATGATTCGTACTTCGATGATTTATAGGTAAATGTCAGCCATGGCAACAAAACAGGTAATAGGCCCGCCACTGGTAATAAACGGTCGGCAACTATCGCTATCGAGAGCCATTCGCGCCGGCGATTTCGTTTTTCTCACCGGGCAGGTGCCGATGAAGGATGGAGCACCGATGACCGGGGGCAGCATCGAAGATCAAACCCGCGCGTGCATCGAAGACATTCGCGATATCCTGCAACAGGCGGGCTGTGAACTCAGCGACGTGGTCAAGTCGATGGTGTGGCTCAAAAATCGCGAAGACTTTCCCGGTTTCAACCAGGTCTATGCTGAGTATTTTCCCGAACAACCACCGACCCGATCCGCGCTGGTGAGCGACTTCCTGATCGATATCCTGGTTGAAATTGAGTGTATTGCTTATAAACCCCAGTAATTTCGAGGGTTGTATATACATGACCAACAGTGATGGTGGAATTGCAAATGGATTGTAGCGGTCCGTCGCTTCGGAACAATCCTTGCCCTGCAGGCTCGACGCCCGGAGTGCCGGCCACATCATCCCTGCTGCCGACGGTCCTGAAATCTTCCATCCGATTCAGCTCTCACTATCTGAGTTACAACTTTAGAAATTTACGGAGAAAATATACCTATTTCCTGATTACCGGATGACTGGATTGTTAATAAGTATACTGTCCCTAGAATAGGCCGTCCGGCAGCCGCAGGCTGCGAATTGATGCGCCTTGTTATATTTGTTTATGACTGCCATCACATAGAGGCTGAGATGCTGTGCCTTTACAGCCGCAGAATAAAACTTTGGTCGACTCAGTCGCCTCATACTTTACTGGTGTGAATTCTGTATCTTTGTGAGAACCATCACAAAATGGTTGGTTTTTGCTCTGACCGCAAGCACACCAGAGGTATGACCGGCCGGACTCAACGTCTACTGCGTATGGTGTGTCTGATGCTCTCTTAGGTTTGCTCATTCTCATTTCTCCCTACTTGACAGATATGGGGACAGTATACCTATTTCCAGCTTGGTGATTTACAGTCAGTTTCTTTTAATGGGTATACTGTCTCCGGAATCACTCCTGTGATGTCTAATGACATGGATAATATGTGAGGTTAATTATGCCAAAGCTTTGGATGTATTACTGCATTGTCCTATTAGCTGGGAGTGTCACACCCGCATCGGCAGCACAGCAGGTGCTGCTGCTTGGATTTGTCGAGAATTTATGTTCGGATGAGTCCTACTGTTTCGAACTCCGCGTTGAACCGCAATTTATCGAGGTGGCGGGTGAACGGATTATCGTGCGTTTTGATCGGAGTACCCAGATCTTCGATCCGGAGAATTACGAGTTAACGCTGGCGCAACAAAATATTGTCGATGGCTCGCATTTGCGTTTGTTGCTTTTCTCGGAGTCGGATCGTGGTGGGAATCATTATCGAGCGGCGTTTATCTGGATCGGGGATTAGATATTACGAAACTGTCTAGCTTCTTAGTGTTGTTTCAGGATTCCGGCGGCGCACCCCCTTCTTCGGTGCGCTTTGCTATAAATGCCTGCAGTTCCTCGGCCACACCGGGATCCATAGGCGGTGGTTCGAATTCTTTCAATATTTTTTTCCAGATTCCATTCGCCCGTTGCGTGGCGGTCAGGCTCCCGCTTTCGGTCCAGGCGTCGAAGTTGCTCCAGTCCGATACCAGGGGTTGGTAAAAAGCAGTCTGGTAGCGCGACATGGTGTGCTCGCAACCGAAAAAATGCCCGCCAGGATCAACGCTTTCAATCGCATCGAAGGCCAGTTCCGCATCGTCGCTTTTAAGCGGTTGGAAAATTTCCGCAAAGGTTTGCAGGGATTCGATATCGAGAATGAATTTCTCCATCGAAGCGGTGAGGCCGCCTTCGAGCCACCCGGCCGCGTGGATCATCATATTTACGCCACCCAGTATACTGCCCCAGGCCGACATCATGGTTTCATACACCGATTGCTCGTCGGGTGCATTCGAAGCAGTCGCCGCCGAACCACGCCAGGGCAGGTTGATATGCCGGGCTAGTTGTCCCGCGCCAAATGCAGCCTGTACGAATTCCGGGGTGCCGAATGCCGGGGAGCCGGATTTCATATCGACGTTAGAGGTGAAAGACCCATAGACCACGGGCGCACCGGGACGAACCGTCTGTGCCAGGGTAATCCCGGCCAACGCTTCAGCGTGCTGCAATACCAGCGCGCCCGGCATGGTGATCGGCGCCATGGCGCCCGCGAGGGTAAAAGGGGTAATCACCGAAACCTGCCCGGCCCTGGCAAAATCGATGATGCCCTGGCACATGGGTATGTCGAGCTGCCGCGGTGAGTTGGTATTGATGACCGTATAACACCAGGCTTTCTGTTCGAACTCGGACTCGCTCAGGCCCCGTGCTATGCGTGTCATGGCGAAACCATCCTGCACTTGCGGGGATCCCCTGGAAAAAATAAAAAACGGCTTTTGACTCAGGCTCAATTGGCTTTCGATGGTGTGCAGGTGGCGGATATTGAGCGCAATATCCTGGGGTTCGACATTGGGCGACTGCAAATGGATTACATCGAAGTGCTGCGAGAGCTTGATGATGTTACGCGTATCTTCCAGCGTACCGTTGCGCTTGCCGCGGTCGAGATCGGAGATATACGGTGGCCCACCGACGCTGACGAAGGCGATGTTATCCCCGCCCAGGATTACATTTTTTTCTTCTACCGCACCGTGTATGACAAATTCGCTCGGTGCGGATTCGAGAACTTGCGCTACTATCGCCGGGTCGATATGCACCATCTGGGTCGCCTCGTGAACCGTCGCCCCGGCCTGTTTAAAGTAGCTTCGGGCTTCCTCGTTGAGCACTCGAATCCCGAGTTCCTCGATGACTCGCAGGGCGGTCTGGTGGATCGCCTCCAGTCGATCCTGCGAAAACGAGGGTTGTCGAATCAGCGGGTTTTTCAACGCACTGTAGTTGACATCGCGCGTCGAAGCGGCTGACGGACGCATCCTTGATCGTCGTTTGGAACGTCGAGTCATGGCAGCCTGCCCAGGTATTTTTTCATAGCCTGTGATCGGAAACCTTAGTATTTGTCAGAGTATTTACTTTAACCCTGAGATGCGCGAATCACAAACTTATCACGCAAATACCAGGCAGGCGGCTAATCGATGGGCGTATTCCAGGTGGGCGCGGGGCTGGCGATTTATACCGTCGGATCGAAAGTGGTTCCGGCTGCGGAACTGGCCCTGTTATCGATGACTGAAGTGTTACTGGGTCCGTTTTGGGTGTGGCTGTTCCTCGGCGAAACTGCCAGCGTCTATACCCTGATCGGCGGTGTAATCCTGTTACTCGCGATCGCAGGTAACGCGCTCACCAGTATAAGACGCAAACCGGTCCCGGTGCTATAGATCCCCTCTCCCGCTGGGAGAGGGTTAGGGTGAGGGAGTAAAATGTATCTAAACCATGCTCGGGATATCTGCTGAAAATGTTGGGAAAGCGAATATTTCATTACCCAGTTCGTCGGCGCTGATGCCATGACGCATCGCCAGCGCGAACAAGTGAATCAATTCCTCGCCGTGATGCCCGATTAAATGGGCTCCGACTATTTTTCGAGATCCTTTCTCCACCAGTACTTTGGCCCAGGCGACGGTCTCCGCGTAAAAGCGCGCGGCAAACCAGCCAGACATATCCGAAGTGTGCACATCGACCTCGATACCTGCCTTTTGAGCTTCGTCTTCGGTCATGCCGACACTGCTCAGCGCGGGCACGGTATACACGGCGCTCGGGACTACCGAGTAGTCGGGTGACTTGTGGGCACCCTCGACGATGTTTTGACCGACGATGCGGCCTTCGTAGGTGGCTAGAGGTGAGAGTTGTGCCGAGGTGACCAAAGCGTCGCCCGCCACCCAGATAGCCGGGTTGGACACCGATCGCAGGTACTGGTCGACTTCGATACGAATACCATCGTGCGCCACATTCGCGGCTTCCAGGTTTAAATCGGCTACATTCGCGATACGGCCTGCGCCATTAACGACACGACTGGCATCGACGCTAT